>JBPCWM010000037.1:0-7454 GCA_051009515.1 Rhizobiaceae bacterium
GCGATGCATGGTATAACTGGCAACGCGGACTGGATTTCAAATCGCCAGCCTCTGTTTCTACCGATTTTCCCAGCCTACTCGATGTTCAACGTTTGCTTTATCAACTCAGTGATATGCGCAAGGTTGAGCCGACCACCCAAACATTCGTTCAAAAACTTATTGAACGGGGTCACCCGGTCATGGCTCTAACCGCCCGAGGTCCGGAATCTCTCAGTTCGACAATGAGAGAACTGAGTGATCAGGATTACGAGTTCCCAAGCGCGCCGGTGTGCGGCTTCCCGCTATGTGGATATCGTGGAATAATAACCGGGACCCACGTCAAGGCAGCAGCCGAAAGCGCACGAGGACTGTTTACCAGACTGCCAAAGCTTGTAGGCGATGATCCAAGAGCAATCGGATATTCAAATGGCATCATGATGGTTGCCGGACAGAACAAGGGAGCCATGCTGCAACTGTTGATGGCAAGTTCCGACAATGCAAGGTTCGATGCCATCGTCTTCATTGATGACAACGAAAGAAACATCGGCAAGATTGAAGATGCCTTCAAAGACAGGCCCAGAGAAATTGCGATATTTCACTACAAGCATTTGGAACCCGACATGATGGATTTCCTGTCCAGTGACTTCCGGCAAAAAGTGGCCAGCGAATCGTGGACAAGAGTGCGGAAAACGGTTTGCGATCTGTTTGACAGATTTTGCAGTCCTTAGATCTATGGCAACCTGTGCAATGTGGAAGATTACATGCTCAAGTCAGAATGCTTCACTGACAAACCACCACCCAGTCGGTGAATTCTGACAGAGATTGCTCGATCTTTGAAACGGGAAAGTCTACAAGAGATTGTAGTACGACGTCGGTGCCTTCTGGAAACAACATCCAATAATCCCTTCGGATCCGTTTTTGACGAATTGGTCCTGCGGCTCGTTGGGCAATTCACCATGTTGGCCCAACCCCTGATTCTCCAACAAACATCGGGGCAATTGATCCCCAAACTCCGATTTGGACTTCACAGTAAAAGTGTTCACTGTAGAAGCAAACTGATGGTTTGAGATTCACTCCTTGCCATCGGGTGAGAACCAGATTGGAGAGGCCCAGGCCCGTTCCTGAATTATGGCCGCAACCTCTTTCAACAGCGGCAATTTGTTGCGTATTGCATCATAGGTGGTCCAGCGGGGTGTAGGGATTTCAATGGCCCTTGCATAGTAGAAGGCATGTTGGTTCGCATCAAAATCTGGATCACTCCAACTGCCCATCAAAGTTTTGGACCCTATCGTGTTTTTGTAGAGCGCCGTTTTGAGATCAACAGTGTTGCCAACAGGCGGCAAATTCCCCTGCTCGTCGAGCGCACGCTCGTCTGACCAAACCACGTTGATTATCTTTTCATGGACATGGCCGTCCGCGGACGCCCAACCCTTGACAATCTGGATCCGGTCAAGATTTGCGCCATCGGGGTCCTTTTCAGCATAGACGGTAAACTTAGGCGATGTGCTTTTTGTGGACAGGGTTCCTCCCATGGGGACGCCGTTATTGTACCCATCTTCAACCATTGCAACAGGCTCATTAACTGCCGTGTTCAGTTTGTCGCCCCCAAACATGCGAATTTTTATCCGCGGTCCTGACGTAGCAAATGTTTCACGCTGTTTCATCGCATCCCAGATTGCGCCACGGGTATTCTTGGTTGCCCAAACACCGGCCAGTGACCCAATGGAGAGATCCACACCATCAATCCACCCCCCAACACCAAATTTGCGGCGGCGGTCAACCGTTCCATCTTCCGGCCCGTGGCCACCGATAAAGTCGTTTTCAGCCAAATCTGACGGTAGTCCGTTGTGATTGTCGGTGCCTCCGATAAAGCCGTGCTTAAATGGATTCACCCCCAGTTTCTTTTCATAGACGAGGCCAATTTTAAGGCCCTCGCGGACAAAATCTCTTTTGGAGAAATAGCGATTGGAGTATTTCTGAATGGAATTTGCGTTCTCGAAATCAGCGAATTCATCAGCAGTCCAGAACGCCGAATGAACTTCAGAATTACCCTTGATCTGCATCATTTCGATCAGAGGCTCCCATTCTTGTCGAACTTTGGCGTAATCTACGTCCAGCGGATTGCCGAAACTGTCCACATCGGGGAACATCTGACGTTTTGAAGCATTAGAGTTATGCGGGATCGCCAGCAATGTGGAACCCGCCTCCTTCGTCTTTTTCAGCCATTGCCACAATTCTTCAACCTTGTTGGTGTCGTAACTCGATAGAGGCTCTTCAGGCACGATATTATCGCGAAACAGAATATTGCGGTGCATGTTTCCACCATTGGGAGCAGCGGACCATTCAAAACCGATCATCGCGGTGAAAGTTCCTGGCTCGTAATGTTCCTCAGCTGCGTCAACACTCAACTGCCAGCCTGATTTTGTGGTCTCGGGGCCCATGTAAAATGGCGGATGAGTCGGGTTCTCTCCACGATTGTTTGCAACGACATATTTGAAGAACCAGTTTTGCTTGTCCTCAATGCTTTCAAGACCTCGCAGTTGTTGGAGGTCGTCTTGGAGATGTCCCGGCGCGTCTGGAAATATGGCTGAATACATTTCTCCAAGATATTCCACGTGATCAGTCACCGCCGCAAAATCAAGGGGACGTTTAAGCTGTTTGTGCTGACCATTCACCAGCACCGCTTCGCCTTTGGCAAACCGCAAACTGTCCGACGGCATGAGTCTGGCGCCACCGATATAGGCATCGAGCGACAGTGCCGTGTGCATATGTGTTTCGCCAAAATAGGCATCTTTCAACGGGTTCTCGGCAATCGCGGCCTCGCGGGCAGAAAAGTCTTCCTGTGCAAATACACTGGTGGAACTGATGACCAATGCCGCAGCAATCAAATGTGGTTTCAGGAGCATATTGAACCTCGTGATCATATGGAATTTAGAATGAAGTGGACGCATTGAACCAAAGTACATCGCTTTTGAATCGACGGCGCACTTCGAACTCTTTGTAATATTTAAATTTGAAGCTGACCGGTTGCTGACCAACTTTCCCGCTATAAGTCAAAATAGGCCCAACTGCCAATGCGTGAGCCCGCAAACTGGTTGCACCAAGAGCTGCGCGCGTGCCGGCTGCACCAGAACCGCTGTCGTCAGCCAATTGCTGATAGGCGTATCCCGTGACACCAAATGCAAACCCTGAAGGCAAATGCTGCAGCATTGATGCTTCCAGGGTAAAAGCTGGGGCTGTCTGATAGTCGGTCGCCTTATTGATTGTGGAAAAGAGCAGGGAAGTTGCTGCTGAAAACTCCAATCCGCTTTCGGGATCGAAATGGGTTGCAGACAGAACCGGTTGAAAACTCCACACATTCTTACCATTGCTTAGCGCATCAATCCCGACAGGGGGCACAATATCAACTGTAGCAGTGCTGTACTCCCCTGTCGGAACAAAGACAGACAGTGCGGCGCTGTAATGCAGTTTGTCATCATGCCAGCCCAGCATTGGAGTAATCGTTATGTCTCCAAATCCAGATGTCTCGTCTTTCAGACGCCGGCCAGTCAATGCCGGTGGAAATGGCGGCTGCGGGGTAAAACTGATGCCAGCGTGCAGAATAGGTATGTTGATATTGATTGCCGGAGTGCCACCCCAGAAACTACCTTCAAACACCTGGGTGGCACTGAACTTGACGAGATTGACATCAACCTCGACCTCAGCCCGGATAGGTAGTCCACCAAGAGACACCCCCGTTATGTCTCCCGAAAACGTAACAAAATCCACTCCAACATAAGTGCCGGGACCTGGAACAATTCCAGCAAAGCTGTCTCGCGAGCCAAGCAGATAGGCAGATGTGCCGCCTTCCACGGCAAGCAAGGGTTGGGGTGCCACAGTCATACCTGCCAAAGCAGCAAGGGCAGCGAGACTGCGTGGTATGGATTTTCCCATAGACTTGGTTCCTTGCACCAGGTTCGGCTATGACCGAGACCCGACGGTTGCGATGTGATACGCAGCTAATCACGAGTAAGAGTGACGCCCATGCGTTCCCACCTGGACTTTTCTCCAGTCCATTCCGATTCTGTACTTCACCATTCTACGATTCGGCAAAGAACATTTGACTACGCAAAATCTAGCAATGATAAGGTTATTTGGAAACATCATTTCTGACTTGTAAAAACCTTATATTCAGGTCAATTTTGAAGCTTGTTGTCTAAAGTGACTCGAACAAAACGTGCGGGTTTTTACCATACGGAAAAAGTAATATGTTGAACCGACTTACCCTCGTGCTTCTCGCAGTATTGGTTGGAATTCCTACACATCTGTACGCGCAGGATGCTGCCAGTTCAGCAGGCGCCGGGGATGTTTTGAAGGGACGCCCTTTCTCGCCCAACGCCAACCGGGCGTTTCCAACGAAAGTCTTGTTTGGTGATACTCATGTTCACTCGGCGTTATCGGCAGACGCCGGTGGCGGGGGCACAAATTTGATGCCCCGTGACATGTACAGATTTGCCCGCGGAGAACAGGTCAATTCGAATACTGGTCAGCCGGTCAGGTTATCCCGTCCGTTTGATTTCTACATGGTGACTGAGCACAGCGACGGCATGGGGACAATCACTGATATCATCAAGGGCGCGCCCAATATTCTTGCGGACCCCCAGGGCAAGAAGTATCACGACGCCTTTAACAAAGGGGGCGACACTGCCAAGGATGCCTCTCAGGAGCTTATCAAGGCGTTTGCACAGGGAACCTTGTCATCTGCACTGAACTACCAACCCGGCAATCCGGGATACGCCAATACCTGGGCTGATTTGGTGCAGGCTGCCGAAGAGTTTAATGAGCCGCACGTGTTTACTGCGATGATCGCCTATGAGTGGACTTCTTTGGTTGCGGGAAACAATTTACATCGAAATGTATTGTTTCGTGATGGTCCCGACCGGGCCCTTCAGGTATTGCCGTTGACCATGACGCCGCCAACCGGCAGCCCCGACCCTCGCGACCTATGGAAATGGATGCAGGCCTATGAGGACAAAACCGGTGGAAACGTACTGGCGATTCCGCACAACCCCAATCTGTCCAACGGCATCATGTTCGCGCTTAATGATACATTTCGCGATGGTGAGGCATTTGATCCCGAGTATCTGGCAACCCGTTCCAACTGGGAACGCCTCGTTGAGATAGGTCAAACCAAGGGAGATAGTGAAGCCCACCCTTTATTGTCTCCGACTGACGAATTTGCCGATTATGAACGGTGGGATTGGAGCAATCTTGATCTGACAGAAGTCAAGACTCCCGAAATGATCAAAACGGAATATGTGCGCGAGACTCTGAAGAATGGCCTGACCTTCGCAAAGGAAAAGGGTATCAATCCCTTCAAGCTCGGCTTTGTTGGGGGATCGGATATCCACACCGGTCTGACCACACAGGATGACGACAATTTCTTTGGTGCCTTCGCCTGGATGGAGCCGCGTCCCGGCCGTGCCATGGAGGATGCCAAGGTCAGCCCTGAACTGAACGTCGGATACAAGAGTTGGCAATATGCCACACCAGGCCCGACAGCGGTTTGGGCTACGGAGAACACGCGTGCCGGTATATTTGACGCCATGCAGCGGCGGGAAGTTTACGCCACAACCGGGCCGCGCATCACTCTTCGGTTTTTTGGTGGTGAGTTTACTCCAGACGATATCAAGAGCCGCCAACTGGCGCGTGTCGGCTACACGAAGGGAGTGCCCATGGGAGGAGACCTGAGCACCGGTGACACTCCACCTTCATTTCTGGTCTTTGCATTGCGTGACCCTATTGGAGCCAATCTGGACCGCATACAAGTTGTCAAGGGCTGGGTGGAAAGCGATGGTACGACTCATGAAAAAATATATGATGTTGTCTGGGCTGGCGACAGGCAACCGGGAAGTAATGGGAAGCTGCCTCCAATCGGGTCGACGGTGGATCTGACCGTCCCCACATGGACAAACGACATTGGCCGAGCGGAACTGGGAACCGTGTGGACAGACCCTGAATTCAATCCCGATGAGCATGCCTTCTACTATGCCCGTGTGATCGAAATTCCAACCCCGCGCTGGACTGCCTATGACGCAGCTCGATTCAGTGATGTCATGTCCGACGATGTGGACATGATTACCCAGGAACGCGCCTATTCTTCCCCAATCTGGTACACACCAGAGAAGTGATTTTTGGATATGGAGCAGAGGCTGCACGGTTTGGAAAAACCGACAATGCGCGCCATTGCTTCCAGGCATCAAAAGATGTGCATTGTTAAATTCATGGCACCTTTCAAAATATTATTCACCAGTAGTCTTCCATCCCAACTTTCTGATGGGAGCGCTGATCAATTCAGCATATTTGGGGTTCTGGAACACTGATTTGAGAACGCGATCAATCGGGGTGTTGGGCCAGTCACGATTCAATTCTGACACCTTATCCCTGGCTTCCTCCAATCTACCCAGCGACGAGTAGGCAGCAGCCTGAAAAGCCAGCCTTGGTGGGCTAACGGGAGCCCCCTGCAAGCCTGCAACTTCAAAAGTCTTCAAAGTGTCTGCAGGTCTGCCCAGGAAGAATTGCGCTGCAGCATGAATGTTTCTGTGTCCCAGACCTCCATCTTGCATATCTGAACGGCTGGCTGGATCAGAGACCAGCAGCGCCTCTTCAAACTTGCCACTAAACAACAGAATGAGAGCTCGAATATCCAGGACGTGGCCATCATCGGGTGCAATTTTTGCTGCCCTGAGTGACTGACTGTCAGCCCGATCATAGTCTTTCTTTCCAAATGCAATCCACGCCGCAGCGGATTGAACCCAGGCATTTGTCGGTGAGTGTGAAATTGCAGTTGCAATCACATTGGTGGCCTCTGCCAACAGCTCCTTTCTTACGCTTGGGTCTTCTGTCAAAATGGCAATTGAACACAATGTTTGGGCAAGTCCGGCATAACCGTCAGGTAGCTTGGGATCCAATTCAATTACCTTGCGAAACAGATTTGAAGCAATCTTCTGCTGGCCAATGTCAAACAGCGGGAGAGTCAATTGCCTGGCCTGACTTGCAAGGTTTGAAGCTTGCAGCGTCCGCGTTGAATGATCCAGCAACACCTCACGCTTAAGCCTTTGGTTGGATTCAATGGAATCTTGGGATTTCGGGTTGCTCTCCAAAAATTGATACCCAAGCCCAAAAACAACCAAGCCAATGACGGCGATCGATAATGTGGCAAGACCGGCGAGTAGTCCTCGCCTCGATTTAAACGCCAATAAACCTGTCTTGGACTTGTGATTTGAGGGGGACAACTCTGATTGAAGTTCAAACCTTGGGGCATACCCCCCAGAATCTATATGAATTCTGACAAGGTCTTGTGCACCTTCCGTCTCGTAATAGTCGGCCAAAGTACGCCGCAATCGTCGCGCATCCACCCGGACAACATTTTCGGGGTCACCATCAATGGCCGGGTCCCGACCGTAGACATCCAATGCTATGGTTTTGCCCTTTAT
>JBPCWM010000038.1:0-23062 GCA_051009515.1 Rhizobiaceae bacterium
GCTCTGGTGGGTGGTGTTTGTGCTTTTTTGTCGGTGTATCTGATGCTCAAAGGCTGGTCGCTGATCGGCGATGCGCTTTCTCATTCGATCGTACCCGGTGTGGCAGGGGCCTATATGCTGGGCTTGCCATTTGCCCTTGGGGCCTTTTTGTCCGGCGGGTTGGCGGCGGGAGCCATGTTGTTTCTCAATCAACGGTCTGGATTGAAAGAAGACGCGATCATCGGTTTGATTTTCACGTCCTTTTTTGGACTTGGCCTGTTCATGATTTCCCTGTCGCCAGCTTCCGTGGACATCAAGACCATCACGCTCGGCAATATTTTGGCGATCACACCGGAAGACACGCTGCAACTGGTTATCATAAGTTTGGTATCGCTTACGATTTTACTTCTGAAGTGGAAGGACCTACTGGTAATGTTCTTTGACGAAAGCCATGCCCGATCAATTGGTTTGAAAGTTGATTTCTGGAAAGTCGTATTCTTTGCACTGCTGTCTGCCTGCACTGTCGCGGCACTTCAGACCGTGGGCGCATTCCTTGTCATTGCCATGGTGGTAACGCCCGGTGCCACGGCTTATCTGCTGTCGGACAGATTTCCTAACCTTTTGCTGATCAGCGTCAGCATTGGTTCCGTGACCAGCTTTGCTGGTGCATATTTCAGCTATTTTCTGGATGGGGCAACGGGCGGGATCATCGTGTGCATGCAAACCGTGTTGTTTCTTGCCGCGTTTGTATTCGCACCCAAGCACGGAATTTTGGCAGCCAAAAAACGTTCTGCCGAAGCCTTGCGCCAAGGTCGAAAGGCAGCATCATTCGAGGTCGACACGCCATGAGCCTGCTTGATACATTGCTGCTGCCGTTTCAGTTCGCGTTTATGACTAATGCTCTGATTATCGCCATCTTGATTGCCCTGCCGACGGCATTACTGTCGTGTTATCTGGTCTTGAAAGGTTGGTCCCTTATGGGTGATGCGGTCAGCCATGCGGTTTTGCCAGGGATTGTTCTGGCCTATATTGCAGGAATTCCGCTGGTGATTGGTGCTTTCCTGGCAGGCATGTTTTGCGCAGTTGCCACGGGCTATTTGGAAGAAAACAGCCGCGTCAAACAAGATACTATTATGGGGGTGGTATTTTCCGGCATGTTTGGCTTTGGAATCGTGCTCTACACCAAGATACAAAGCGACGTTCATCTGGACCATATTCTGTTTGGAAACATGCTGGGTGTTGGCTGGTCCGACATTGTTTTGACCGGAACTATTGCATTTGTCGTGCTGTTGGTGATTGCGTTGAAATGGCGGGACATTTTGTTGCACGCCTTTGATCCTGCCCAGGCACGTGTGGCAGGTTTGCCCGTACGAGTTATTCACTATGGCCTTCTCTGCCTGCTTTCCCTGTCCATTGTGGCTGCACTCAAGGCTGTTGGGATTATACTGACAATTGCCCTTCTGATCGCCCCCGGTGCCATTGCCTTCCTGATGACAAAACGATTTGAAACCATGTTGGTCCTGTCTATCGTGATCGCCGTCAGTAGCTCGGTGGTTGGAGTTTATGCAAGTTTTTTCATCGACAGCGCTCCTGCGCCAACTATTGTTTTGGTGATGACGGGGCTGTTTATCGTGACCTTTATACTGTCCATTCGCAGAACCCGACGCCAGTCACACTCAATTGCCGCTATTGATCGACCATGATCTATTTGAGCAATTGGTCCATTACGTCGACGAAGCGGTCGCAATCAGTTTCATTGTTGTAGACATGGGGCGCTATGCGCAATCGTCCGAGCCGGGGGGCAGCATAAACCTTGGCTTCCTTCAACTGCCGATCGAAACCATCCGGTATCCCGTTGGGAAATTCCAAGCTTAAAATATTGGGTGAGCGCAGGTGCTCGGCAACCATATTGATCGGTAGTTTGCGGTCGGTAAGTCCAGATGCAATGCGGTGCGTCAGCATTTGGATACGTTCCAGTATTGCATCACGGCCCCAGGAATTGATCAGCTCCATGCTGCTGGACGCTACCCCGAGGCTGACAAAGAAGTCACGCTCTCCCATGTCGAACCGACGCGCGCCCATGACATAACCTATATTTGTGAAGTGCTTATCGTCTTCTGCGACCACCCGTAAGCGGCCACTTGATGTTTGCTCTAGAGGAACGCCATCCTGATGCCGCTTGGCGATATAGGCAAAGGCTCGGCCATAGGGTCCAAGCAACCATTTATATGTGGGGAACAACAAAAAGTCCGGGTCAAGGATCGCGACGTCAATGGGAAGCACACCAACCGCGTGAGTGGCATCGATCAGTATTCGCGTCTCTGACTTGCCGATGGCTAGCTTTAGAGCAGGAAGATCGACTTCCGCACCGTCGGCCCAGTGAACATTTGAGATGGACAGCAAGGCGGGCTCCGGTTTGCCCGGTGATGCAAGCGCTTCAAGCAATGCCGATGTCCAGTCACGGTCAGAGCCCGGAGTAACAAATTCAACGATCAGTTCATGATCCTGCCTTTGTGATATCCACTCCAGCACTGGTGATGAATGGTCATTATCCATAACTATGACACGACTGCCCTTTGGCAAGTCGAGAATTTTGGCAGCTGTGGACACGCCGTAGCCTATGGAAGGCATGATGGCGATGTCGTCCGGTGAAGCGTTGATCATCGATGCTGCCAATTGACGGGACCGGTCAAATTCCTGCTGCTCAAATCCCGAGGGAAATTCCCATGGGCGGGCCTTAATGAGCATGCCTTTGTTGCCGGCTTCCACGGAAGATAAGGGCAGAGGACTCCAAGCCGCGGCATTGAGAAAGCAGACATCGTTTGGCAAATCAAAACATTCGCGCTTGCAGTCCAGCATTGGTCTTCCTTGTTCTGCTCTTGGTCAGAGCAATCGTTTTGGATCGAGATCTGACTCAGAAATGCCTTCTCTTCTTATGCCTAGCGGCATGGGGTTCGCCTCAATTTGTGCCGCAGCCAAGAGGCTGAGCGCAGGGGCAATCTGAATACCATAGCCTCCCTGACCGGCAAACAGGAAATAGCTCTTTTCCTTGTCCATGAAGCCAACGGTTGGAACTCCGTCCGCGACAAAACTGCGTAATCCGGCCCAGCTCGATTGAACAGATTTGACCGAGATATCCATTGCCCGTTCAATCCGGTCAATTCCAATGGCAATGTCCAGTTCTTCCGGTTGCGCATCGCAAGGTGGGGACGGTGTTTCATCGGCGGGAGAGAGGATGAGCTGACCGGCATCGGGCTTGATGTAAAATTGTTCATCTATATCAACAGTCATGGGAAGGGATGAACTGTCCAACCCCGGTGGTGATGGAACAACAATCATGGTGCGTCGTTTTGGAACCAGACCGGTTTTACTCTGCCCGGCCAGGACATTGACCCGATCTGCCCAGGCTCCGGTTGCGTTCACAACGAGCGGAGCGGAAAATCTTCCAGCTGGCGTAGCAATCGTCCAATTGCGATCATCTTGGTTGATTTTTTCCGCTGCAGCATTGCAGATGAGCAAGCCACCATTGGCCTTGAACCGACGTAAATAACCCTGATGCAAAGCAGCCACATCAATTTCAAAACCGTTATTGTCCCTTAGTGCGCCAGCCACATAATCCGCACGCAGGAGCGGATTGAGTTGCAAAACTTGTTGCGTAGACAATTCGTCCATTTTGGCGAGCGATCCCATCCCTTTGTGAAAGGCTCGCAATCGTTCCATCTGGTCTAAACGGGCGATCATGATGATTGTTCGCGGAGAAATCAGGTTTTCGGCGGGGAAATCACCGCCGTCCTTTGAAAAAAACTCCCAAGAAGCCCGGGTCAGCGCACGAATCGGCGGCGGCCCGTAACTCGGTGCATAAAGCGCCGCAGATCGCCCCGTTGTGTGATAGCCGGGCTGGTCTTCCATTTCCAACAACACGGTTGGTCGATTTTTTGAGAGTTCGGCTGCGATTGAAGCACCGGCTATGCCTGCCCCTATTACGATGATATCGCTATTGCGGGCTTTACTCATTCGCCATGCCCGGAACTGTCTGGAATGCCAATTGGCCCGCTGGGCCCGTCAAACAGCTTGCGCAGTTCGTCCCATTTCTTCAGCGCTTCAGACGTGGCTTCAAAAGAATTTGGTCTCAGATTGCCATTTTCCCACAGAGCTTTCCCGTCAATGGTAATGGTGGGGTCCTGCACCATCCAGCAGATTTCTCCCGGTGCATAGGCTCCACAGGTGTGGAAATGCAGAAATCTCGGATGGGTAAAAATATTGTTCGACCAGCGATCCGGGTCATCGTGGATCGAGCCTAAATAGGAAGATCCGGGGTGAATGCCAGCATGCCATGAATGAACAACATGGGGATCAATGCCCAATTGTTGCGAGACAATTCGATAGTGGTCTTTGACGGCGTCCACGCATTTTTGTGGTCCCCGAAACTCGCGAATGCGGCCATTTTTAACATAAGCCATGATCGTTTCATCAATTCGGCAACTGGCTGGATTGTAGGGCTTGGAACCGGTCGGGGTGAGGTAACCTGCAAGGGCCACTCGCCCTGAAAAACCTGTTGCCGGAACTGGTTGCGGGACCCCCAAAGGAAACCTCTTTATTGTCACATCGCGACTGTCTTCGCGCGAAACGGCGGGCACATTGCCCGCGTATTCGGTGCCAAGCGGGCAGGTGATCGTGATGGTTTTCCCATCAAACACGACATCATCCACCGCCTTTTTAAGGTCGATCATTGCCCTGTGATTGGTCTGTCCGAACTGCGATGCAAGACTTGCGCCGTCGCGGGCATAGACCATGACACTGCGTTCCTGGCCGGCATTGTAGCTAAACCGGTCCTGATCACCGACGCGGGCAAAGAATATGGTCAAATCATGTTGCGACATCTGGTGCAGCAGGTTCGGATCGCGTGACTGGCCCGGTGCGTCAACTGTGAGTATGGAGGGTTTCAAGCCAAGCTTGCGAGCCTTTTGTGCTACGGCTTGTGGAGCATCGCGATCATACCATCCAAGGCCTGTTTCTTCACAAACGATCAGGAGCGTTTCGCCAGAACGGACCTCGGCGCAATTGACCAGAAGATTTGTTACACCATCATTCAGATTTGACATGAAACGCGACGGTCTACCTTGGTTTAAACCTGAATCCCTATTGCCATGAGGCAAAGGGCGCTGACAAGAGCGGCTGCACTTTGTGTGGCACAATCAACACCGGTCGGGCTCTATGTGGCCGAGTCAGGATCAATCCATTGCCTGATATCCTGAATCATCGCATTGGCCGCAGCCTCGATCAGGGCAGTACCGTGTTCTGGCTTGGCCAGAGCTGAATGAGAACCGACCCGACCATCGGGAAACTGCTGGCGATGCTGGTCAGGTGGACCGTGTTTGTCTCCGGCATGGGCCTTGATGAATGCAGAGGTCAGCTTTTTGGGCGGTTCGACAGAGCAAGCAGATTCAACGATCCGGTGGGTGGCCTGCGTGATTGCAACTTCTGACGGGGTGGCATGCATGCCTTCCCAGTCTCCGTACCACGCTGTTCTGAGCTGATTGACGGTATCGAAATCCCACCATGAGCGAATGCGGAGTTTTTGCGTGTGCGTCGCGGCAAGGTGTGATGCCACACGATGCAGGGGAGCCAGATTGGCCCCGTGGGCGTTGAGCAAATAAAAATGCTCAAAGCCCTGTGACGCCAGCCCGGATATTATCTCCATCGCCACCTGTTCAAACGTGTCTTCGCTGATCGAAATCGTGCCGGGAAATCCCATATTGAATGGGGCAGGCGTATAGGTAACGGGTGGGGCCACAAGGAGATCGACCTGGTTGGCCGCTGCAAGGGCAATTTCATTTGCACATATTGTGTCGGTACCAATCAGGCCCATGGGGCCGTGCTGTTCGTGTGACCCGAATGGAATAATGATTAGGTCCGATTGTTTCAGGTAATCATCAACTTCCATCCATGTGCACAGGTCCAGCCTCATTTGGTGGCAAGCCAGGATTCAAGTCGGGGCTGATAGTGCACCAGCTCTTCTGCAACAGCCCGTTGGCTGAGCAATTGTGCGTGGTAATCTCGAACATCTTCATTGACGCAAGAATCCAGATCGAAGTGGGTCGCCAGCTGGTCAATCCAGACCAGTGAGATCGCATATCCACAATCTGCCAGCGAAAGTGAGCGATGAGTCAAATCCAGAAGTGGCGCAGCCTGTTCCAATCTTGACGCCGTCAGGTCCCAAAGCGATTGCAATTCGCTGCTTTTTTGACCCTGTTTTGCAATGTGGGGAAACAATGCACGCAGCGCAGGCTCAAGTCTGGTGTCGTGAAACCGGGACAGTTCTCGCAGTTTGGCGCGCTGCGACGCGGAGCCCGGCAACATGTCGGGCTCGGGAAAGACTTCGTTCAGATATTCACCAATTGCTTCTGAATCGGCAATCAACAATCCATCATGATCCAATGCAGGCAGGTTGCCGGCAGGCACCATGGCCTTGTACTTATCCGAACCGTAGCCACCGGGTGGCGTCACTTCTTCCCAGTCCAGATGCTTGTGACGAAGAACGATGCGCACCTTGGCGCAATAGAGGCTGACAGGAATTGCATATAAGGTAATCATGATAAAAAAAGAGGCGCATCACACTGATGCACCTCTCTCCGTTTGGTCTTGCCCGCTCTGGCTACTCTTTAAGGCGCCACTTTCTGCCGAGTTCATCAAAGAAACCGCGCTCGGTTTTCAGCGAAATCCATGTATTGACATAATTGATCCAGACTTGATCCGCCTGCGGAAGCAGCATGGCGATCGGAGTTGGTGATTTCGGTGCTGAAACTGGTACGATCATCATCTGGGGATATTTTTCCACCAGTTTCAACGCTTCCACGTTGGATGTGATGTGAGCGTCTGCACGACCGGCAAGGACTTCCTGAAAATCACGTGCAGGGGCCTCAACAATCTGGTGTGTGGAGTTGGGAAAATATTGTTTGACCTGTTTTTCCTGCGTGGTACCCAAAGTGGCAGCAACCGTGACGCCGGACTTGTCAAGATCGGCCCAGTCTTTGAATTTGTCTGCGTTGTCCTTCAGAATTAATGGAACGGTGGCCAGCGAGAAATAGCTGGTCGAATAGCCCGCAGCTTTTGCACGCGCCGGGGAGACTGAAGCGGAGCCAGTCATGTGGTACTTGCCGGAAGTCACGCCACTAACCAGAGTTTTCCAGTCAGCCGGTACAAATTCGACTTTAACGCCAAGGTCTTTGGCCAGTTCCGTCATCACGTCGATATCATATCCGGTATAGGAATTGGTGGTGACATCTTTCATGGTCATCGGATTCCAGTCACCGGTTGTGCCCACTTTCAGCACTCCATTTGACAAAATGTCTTGCAGCGCCTGAGCGCTGGCAATGCCTGATGTGCTGACAGATCCGGCGAATATCACCAGAGCAGCTGCTGCGTTCTTCAAAAATTTCATGTTGTTGCTCCCAAATCATGTTCGACTCACTTTTGCTTGAATCAATCTCAATTGCAATGTGTTGCCTAACGTACTTGTCCGTGCTGAAACAGCGGGTGTGTCAGGGGAGCAATTGATCAAATACATGCCAGATTCGGTTATCGAGATTGAAAACGTCTCAAAATATTTTGATGCCTTTCAGGCTCTGAAATCTGTCAGTCTGAACGTTGCGCCAGGTGAGCGTGTTGTGGTTTGCGGCCCTTCAGGTTCGGGCAAGTCGACGCTTATTCGATGCATCAATCAATTGGAAAAACATGAGGAAGGGCGCATCACGGTTGACGGCATCACCCATGACGGGAAAGCCAGGTCTCTCAATGCCATCCGCCAGAAGGTCGGCATGGTCTTTCAGCAATTCAACCTGTTTCCCCATCTTAGTGTTCTGGACAATTTAACACTTGGACCAATTCGCTCGCGGGGTATGTCGCGACAGGATGCCGAAAAACTGGCGAGGGAGTATCTGGAACGGGTGCGCATTCCCGAACAAAGCGAAAAGTTCCCAAAGCAACTGTCCGGTGGGCAGCAGCAAAGAGTCGCGATCGCGCGCTCCCTGTGCATGGAGCCGCAAATCATGTTGTTTGATGAACCGACTTCTGCACTTGATCCGGAAATGATCAATGAAGTGCTGGATGTCATGAGCGAACTGGCGTCTTCGGGCATGACCATGATTGTTGTTACCCATGAGATGGGATTTGCCCGCCGGGTGGCAGACTCAATGGTGTTCATGGACCACGGCGAAGTTGTGGAAATGGCTCCGCCTGAGAAATTTTTCAAGAAACCCGATAGCGCTCGTTGTCAGGATTTCCTGCAAAAAATTCTGCAGCATTAGGAGAAAGCGACAATGGTTTTGAGAATTCTTGCTCTGTCATTGCTACTGCTCCTGAGCGGGTGTGCGGGCGATTGGGGTTGGTATGTGGTCAATCCGATGGTGCCGTCCGGCTATAATAATGTCTGGTTTTTGCTGACCGGGCTTTACTATACCATTTTGCTATCGGTAACCGCGATCATGATCAGCATTGTGGTTGGCCTGTTGGTGGCACTGCCCGGTCTGTCAGAAAATCGCTATCTCAGAAGTTTCAACCGTGTCTATGTTGAACTGGTTCGAGCTGTGCCAATTCTGGTCTTGATCCTGTGGGTCTATTACGGACTACCCCAACTGGCCGGCATAGCGATTGGCGTATTCTGGGCGGGTGTTATTGCTCTTGCCCTTTCCGACAGTGCGTTTGAAGCGGAGATCTTTCGCGCCGGGATCCAGTCCATAGACAAAGGGCAATATGAAGCCAGTCATTCCATATCATTGAGCTATTTGGATACGATGCGATTTGTGATTCTGCCTCAGGCCATCCGCAGGATCCTGCCGGCATTGGGCAACCAGTTGGTCTATATGCTTAAAATGTCGTCGCTGGTCTCTGTAATCGGCATGCAGGAATTGACCAGAAAGGCCAATGAACTGGTCGTGGTCGAATATCGTCCTTTGGAAATTTATACCGTACTGGTGCTGGAATACCTGGTGCTGATCCTGATCGTGTCGGCCATGGTACGCTGGCTTGAAAGGCGCATGAACGCTGAAGAACGATGAGTGGGGAGTTGATGCTGTGGCTGCATGGATTGAGATGATAACAGATGAAGACGCCAGCGATGAATTGCTGGATGTGCTGAATTTGGCGCGAACACCTCACGGGACAGTTGACAATGTTATGCGGGTACATTCGCTGCGACCCAACACCATGCGGGGCCATGTAGTCCTTTACCGGGCTGCTTTGCATGACGATGCCAATACGATCCCCATGTGGTTTCAGGAAACCATTTCCTCCTATGTTTCGATATTGAACAATTGCCCCTATTCGCTGGCCAATCACTGGGCCAATGCGAGGCATCTGATTGGCAATGCGGGACGTGCCGACGAGATTGAAAAGGCGCTGCACAACAGGCAGCCGCAGGATCAGTTCGCGGGTGCGGAATTGGCCATGTTGAAATATGCAGAAAAACTGACATTGCATCCCGGTGACATGGTTGAAAGCGATGTGCAGGACTTGCGGAATGCTGGGGTAAATGACGGTGAAATTCTGGAAGCCAACCAGATCATCGGCTATTTCAACTATGTTAATCGTTGCCTCAACGGACTGGGGGTTACTACCGATGGGGATGTCGTAGGATATTATGCCACGGAGGACGAAGGCTGAATGGCTTATGCAAAGGCAAAATCGCTGACTGAAGACGCAATTCCTGTCATCGATATCTCTGGTTTGCGCGACAATTCCAACGCCAAGGGTGTTGCCGAACAACTCCATGCCGCCAGCCAGAATCTGGGCTTCATTTATATCAGCGGGCACGGCATTCCGGAAGAGGTTATAGATGCAGCACGTTCATCGGCCTATGAATTCTTTCGTAGCGATCTGGCACAAAAGTCCAGTGTAAAAGTGTCAGGGCAGCACCGGGGATGGATCGGACAGGGCGGTGCCAAAATGCAGGACGATGCTAAAGCTGATCTGAAGGAAAGTTATATCTGGGGCATTGATTATTCAAAGGGCGATGCGCCCGATGACCATGCGCTTCGTGGATTAAACCAATGGCCCGACTTTATGTCACACCTGCAAACGCGTTCAATGGACTATTTCAGCCACGCCCATGCCGTTGCCCATCACCTGATGCGAGGTTTTGCCTTGGGTCTTGGAAAACCTGATAATCTGTTTTTGAGAACGGCTACCCGCCCTCTCAGCAGGGCGTCCTATGTTTATTATCCGGCTCAACCAGACAGTGCGGGCGAAGATCAGTTTGGAGTTGGGCCGCATACAGATTTTGGCGTGCTGACGGTGCTGTGTCAGGATTCCGTTGGTGGATTGCAGGTGCAGGACATCAATGGTGAGTGGATCGAAGCGCCGCCCATTCCTGGAACGCTGGTCGTCAACGTTGCCGATCTGCTCAGTCGATGGACGGGTGGAGCCTATAAATCCACTCCGCACCGGGTGGTCAATGCATCGGGGCGGGAACGCCTGTCGCTTGTTCTGGCATTTGATCCCAATCCTGAAACGATGATTGATGTGGGAGATGTTTTTGATGATCCACCCGAGGTGGCAGAAGATCCTATAACCTGCGGAGATTATCTGGTCTGGAGATTTAACAAGGCCTTTGCCTATCGATCTGCCAACAAGTAACTGTCGGGTGACAACGAATATCTGAAAAATGCGCCGGGGCCGGAGAAGTCGACATGGAAAGTGAAGAAAATTCAAGCGCCGGGACGGTCACCTCAGGTGGGGCGATTTTCGCACGCCTCAAAAAGCTCGGTGTTGATTATGTGTTTTGCAATTCAGGTACTGATTTCCCTCCAATAATCGAAGGTCTGGCAGAGGCAGCTGCCAAGGATATTGATCTTCCCAAAGCCATTGTGATCCCCCATGAACATGCGGCAGTCAGCATGGCTCACGGCTATTATCAAGCCAGCCGCCGGGCGCAGGCAGTTATGCTGCACACCAATGTGGGGTTGTCCAACGGGGCAACTGGCATGATCAATGCAGCCCATGACAATATCCCGATGCTGCTCATGTCCGGGCGGACACCCATTACGGAGCAAGGCCATTTTGGGGCGCGAACAGTTCCCATCGGCTGGGGCCAGGAAATGCGCGATCAGACAGCTTTGGTGCGTGAGGCCACGAAATGGGACTATGAGCTAAGATTTGGCGACCAGATTGTAGAACTGCTGGACCGTGCCAATGCCATTACCAATTCAACACCCAAGGGGCCGGTCTATATCAGCCTACCAAGGGAAACCCTGTGCGAGGCCATCGATGCAGATGAACTTGACGCGGAGCCGTGCATGGAACCGGCACTAGCCTCGGCACGTCAACAGGATATTGAGAGGCTGGCCGGGCTCATAGCTGAAGCGAAAACCCCTGTTATCTTTTCCCAGCGAGGCACCGGATCGCAAAGCGGGTTTAAAGCGCTTACAAAACTGGTTGAGGACTGGGCAATACCCGTCAATATGTATTGGGCCCAAAGCCCGGCTATTCCAACCGGCCACGCCATGAACGCTGGCAATACCCCGCTGCCCTGGCTAGAAGATGCTGATCTGGTGATCGTGATAGACGCCCTTGCACCGTGGATGCCCGATATCCACAAACCGGCAGTGGACGCGAAAATTGTAAACATCGGACCAAACCCGTTGTTCTCCAGAACGCCAATCAGAAACTTTCATTCGCACCTTTCCATTGCGGGTGAGCCCGATGAGACCGTCGCGACTCTTGTGGAAACTCTGGGTCCATTGCGTGCTGGTCACGCCGACCGGATTGAAGAGCGGCGCAATGCAGTCAGTGCGCGTACTCACGCTATCCGGGAGGCGGTTTTCGCAAAATGTGAAACCGGCAACAAATCACCGATGAGTAAGCTCTGGGTGGCCAAATGTGTTTCCGATGCAATTGAGCGCAGCGGGAAAAAGGCGGCGGTTACGTCTGAGCTTGGTTGTCCACTTGCCCCCATGTCGATCAATCATTTCAGTGGATATATCCAGGAACCCCATTCTGGTGGACTTGGCTGGGGCCTGCCTGCCGCATTGGGTTATCAATTGGCGGAACCGGAGACATTGGTCTTTGCCACCATGGGCGATGGGTCCTATATCTTCTCCAATCCCACCGCCTGCCATCAAATTGCCGAAGCGCTGGAACTGCCGGTAATTACCTGCATCCTCAATAATGAGGAATGGGGAGCCGTGCGGCACTCGGTCGTCGGGCTTTATCCTCACGGCCATGCTTCAAAAGCAAACACCATGCCGCTCACGGCATTGAAACCTTCCCCGAATTTTGTCAAAACTGCTGAAGCCAGCCGCGCATATGTCGAAACCGTGGAAAATGGAGCGGACCTTCCTGATGCACTGGACCGCGCTGTCAGAGTTGCAACGCAGGAGAAACGGCAGGTTTTGCTAAACATCAAGATTGACGGCGAACCAGCCTGACTTCATTTCGCTGTAATTTGCCCCAAACAATAGAACCAAAAGCACCGTCCCCATGAGCGTAGATGAAACTTCAAAGAACCTGGTCGGCATCGGCGAATGCATGATCGAACTGTCACAGGCTGATGATGGATTGCTGCGCAAATCCTTTGCCGGTGATGTGCTCAACAGCCTTTGGTATGCCAAACTTGCTCTTGGCCAGAATTGGAATGCCCAGTTTTTATCTGCAGTTGGCATGGACCCAATGTCCACCGAGATGTTGCACTTTATCGGATCTGCCGGAATCGATACTGCCACCATATTCCGACGAACCGATAGGCGACCCGGACTTTACATGATCCATCTTGATGGCGCAGAACGCAGTTTCAGCTATTGGCGCGATACGTCGGCGGCGCGATTGTTAGCGGCCGACAGGAAGCATTTTGCTACAGTGATCGATCAGGCCTCGGCAGTCTACCTGTCCGGCATTACTCTTGCGATCCTTCCCGAAGATGATCTGGATTATGTTCTGGAAACCCTCAAACATGCCAGATCGGTCGGCAAATTTATTGCGTTTGATTCAAACATTCGACCGGCGCTGTGGCCTGACACTGACAGGATGAAACGGAAAATCCACCGGGCCGCTTCCGTTGCAAACCTGGTTTTGCCGAGTTTTGATGATGAGGTAGCAGCCTTTGGTGATGAATTGCCGCATCACACGTTGCAGCGCTATATCGAGTGCGGTGCTGAAACCGTTGTGTTGAAAAATGGGGCAGATAAGGTGGATGTCCTGCACCAAGGGGTAACTTTGAGCTTTCCGACAATCCCGACACCCTCACCCGTTGATACAACTGGAGCAGGGGACAGTTTCAACGGTGCGTTTCTTGCAAGTTTCCTGCAGACTGGCGATATCGCTCTGGCTGTGCAATCAGGGCAGACCTGCGCAGCCAATGTTATTTGTCATCACGGAGCTTTGGTGGCAGCAAACGAGCTTGCCGAAAACTGGCCCTAGGGGCAGGAACATTTACCCGTCCCAATCAGCCCGTTCCCGAAGCTTGGATTCATAGGCAAACAGACTGGGCAAGCCGCCAGTATGAACAAACAAGACCGATTCCCCGGGCTGGATCAGTTTGCGTTCAACCCGTGAGATGAGACCAGCCATGCATCGCCCCGTGTAAACTGGATCAAGCAGCAAAGCCTCCAGTTGAGCTGAATGGGTGAGAGCCTCCATGATTTGCGGGTTCAATTGGCCATAGCCAGGTGCCAGAACCGTATCATCTACAATCACATCGTCACTGCAGATCGAGCCAGGATTGCCCAACATTAGCATGATTTCCTGCGCTCTTTTCAATACGCGCGGATGCTGCAGATCGGCATTTCGCCGCACGCAAATTCCATGCACCGGGACATTCCATCCAATCGCTCGGGCTCCGGCCAGAAATCCTGCATGGGTCAGGCTGCTGCCGGATGGAATGACAACTTGATCCAACTCCAGTCCTGCATCTTTGGCTTGCAGCCATGTTTCAACGGCACAAAGAGCATAACCCAATCCACCCAGCGGTGGGTGATCAGTGCCTAAATGAATGACATACGGCCGGGCGCCCTGGCGCTGCAGATCGGCCGCAATTGCATCGAGATTGGCATCTGCGGCAGTCTCGTTTTCTCCTTCGGGGAAGTAATGAATTTCCGCGCCCAGAAGACGGTCGATCAGGACATTGCCGGAATTGTTGTAGGCAGGATCCGTATTGGGGACCCTGTCTTCCAATTGGATAACGGGCTTGCAACCCATTTTGCGGGCAGCGGCAGCGCACAGGCGAACAAAGTTCGATTGCACGGCTCCTGTGATCAAAACCGTGTCCGCCCCCATTTCAGCGGCCGGCCCCAGATAGTATTCAAGCTGACGAACCTTGTTGCCGCCCATCGCCAAAGGCAGTGTGTCGTCCCGCTTGGTATGCAGGTCTATTCCATATCTCTCACCAAGCCGGCTTAATGGATCAATGCTCGTTTTGATCAGGCCAAGGTCGATGCGCGGGTGTTGGTCCAGTTGCGGCAGGAGTTCAAATTCTCGGTGGTGCATGTATGGCTCCTATTTTTCGCACGAGAAATGGCGCGCTGTTCTTCACTTGTGCGGCGCAGGGGTCGCCGGGAACGTTGCGGGCAGACTGCAATCTTGTCAATCATCAGTGCAGCCCGTTCCTCCAGCTGTTCCTTCTCTGCAACCCGCAGCAGCAGTTTGATATCTCGTGAGCCGCAAAAACAACCCCGGTATTGGCTGGTTGGCGTCGTTTACGACCAAACAAAGTTATTGACCGTCCCTATGCTCGGTTGGCAAAAAGTAAATGGAACTTTGTCTTGCCAGCAGACCGCTACAGGATCACCCTGCTGTTTGGTCTGACACAGGTCACAGGTGGAATGGAGAAATGAAGATGAGCGCCAACCCGGCACCGATTGACGAAACCATTTCGCTTCACGATCTGATCAATAAACCCTATCCGATTTATCAGCGGTTGCGGAACGAAGCTCCTGTCTTGCAGGTCAAATCGGTTCGACGAACCATGCTGACCAAGGCCGATGATACACGCTATGTGAAGGAAAACCCCCAGATATTCAGTTCTGATGATCCAAATACGCCCATGAAACGGGCGTTCCGGGCTCACACATTGATGCGTAAGGATGGTGAGGATCATCGCCGGGAACGCATGGCCATGGCACCGACTTTTGGGGCCAAGGTAATTCAGGAAAGCTGGATTCCGGCCTATAGGCGCATCGCCAGCGACTATCTCGACCGTCTGCCCAAAGGGGAAATTGTCGATTTGTTTCCAATGCTGTCTGCCCCCTATGCGGCTAGGGGGCTTGCAGTCTTGCTAGGGACTGAAGAGGCAACTGACGCGCAGATGCTGCACTGGAGCCAGACATTGATTGATGGGGCTGGTAATTTTGCCTGGGCTGATGAACCCTTTGCAAAATCCGACAAGGCTAACGACGAGATGGATGCACTGTTTGCTGATCTGGTAGAACGCCACCGTGCAGACCCGAACCCATCAGCATTTTCTGTCATGGTGAACGCAGATGATCCGATCCCGATGAGCCAGATTTATGCCAATATCAAGATTGCAATCGGTGGCGGGATAAATGAACCGAGGGATGCGCTGTGCACCATTCTTTTTGGCTTGCTGACCAATCCGGATCAGCTGGAAGAAGTACGCCGCAACCAAGACTGGAAGCTGGCATTTGAAGAAGGTGTGCGATGGGTGGCACCCATTCAAGTATCGTCCCGGCTGGTCACAACAGACACTGAGATCAGAGGATATCATATTCCCGCTGGTGATACCGTAATGACGATACAGGCATCGGCTTGCCGTGATGAAGATCTTTATGACGATGGTGAAAACTACAACGCTTATCGCAAACTGACTTCCCATCAGGCCTTTGGCAATGGCCCGCATTTTTGTCAGGGCACCCATGTGGCGCGCCGGGCTCTTGCCGACGTCATGTTGCCGATGATTTTTGAGCGTTTTCCAAACATCAGCCTGACTGATCCCGATGCAGTGATCTGGAGAGGCTTCGGATTTCGTGGGCCGCTCAATTTGCCCGTGAAACTGGCCTGAGTGGCCTAAAAATTTTTGCCGTGAACGGTGCTTCACTCCGCCTTCAGGTGTAGCCAATGCAAGAGGGATCAACTAAAGTTTCCTCCATGTTGACTGGCGGTGGGTCGAAACTTCAGGGAGAATGAAATGAAAACACTTATCAAGGCAGGTGCTGCAATTTGGCTGGCGATAGCGGCGGGCGCGGCGGGCGCGGCGAGCGCACAGGAATTCACCTTCAAGATGCATCACTTTTTGTCAGCGAAGTCTCCAGCGCATGCAAAAATGCTGGCACCCTGGGCCGAGCAGGTCGAGAAAAACTCCAATGGCCGCGTGAAGATCGAGATTTTTCCGTCCATGTCTCTGGGTGGCAAACCACCTGAGCTCATTCAGCAGGCCCGCGATGGTGTGGTTGATATCATATGGACGGTGAATGGTTATACACCGGGCCTGTTTCCGCGCACTGAAGTGTTTGAACTGCCAGGGGTGTATACCAACAGTTTGAAGGCCACCAATCTGGCCATGTATGATATGTTTGAAAGTGATCTGCGCCAGGAATACAAAGGCGTGGAAGTCATGTGGCTTCATGTCCATGCCGGTCAGGCCATCATGATGGTCGACAAGGAAGTGCGTTCGCCTGACGATCTGAAAGGTATGAAGATGCGCATTCCGACCCGGACAGGGGCCTGGGTGCTGGAAGCCATGGGCGCATCACCCCTGGCAACACCGGTTCCTGAAGTGCCAACCGCGCTTTCCAAGAAAACAATTGACGGGACATTGTTGCCCTGGGAAATCATCCCGCCACTTAAACTGCAAAACCAGATCAACTATTTCGTGGAAGGCCACAACAAGACAAGGCTTGGCACAACTTCGTTTCAGATTTCAATGAACAAGGCCCGCTGGGACGGTTTGCCAGATGACATCAAGAAAGCATTTCGCGATGCGTCCGGGCGCGACTGGTGGGGCAAGGTGGCCGATATCTGGCGCGGCGGTGACGATTTCGGTATCTCGCTCGCGGTGAAGGCGGGCAAGACTCACATCACCCTGACCGAAGCTGAAACCAAGGTCTTCCTTGATACGCTTGAACCTGTAGTCGACAAATGGGTTGGCGAAGTGAAAAGCAAGGGTATTGATGGTGCAGCGCTGGTTGCTAAAGCCAGACAGCTATCGGCAAAGAATGCCGAATAGGCATGGATAGCAATCCGATCAAACCAGAAACGGGGCTTTCGGGCCTCGTTTTGCGTCTTGCGACCGTCTGGGCACTGCTTGGGGGGGTCGTGTTGCTGATGGTTGTCGCCATGCACACCTGGTCGGTGATTGGCAACCAGTTTGGAATGCCGTTTCCCGGCGATTTTGAAATGACTGAAATTGGTATTGCGATAGCAGCCTTTTCCTTCTTGCCCTATTGTCAGATCACCGGATCCAATGTCACCGCAGATATTTTTACCTCCGGTGCATCGGCAAGAACCATTGCGGTATTCACGCTGTTAGGATCTGTAGTTGCCTTCTGTTTTTCCTTGCTTTTGCTGTGGCGCATGTATGCAGGCATGTTGGATCAGAAGAATTACGAATATGAAACTGCAGTTTTGCAGTTTCCCAACTGGATTGGATGGATTCCGATCTTGATTTCCCTGGCACTTCTGGCCATGGCTTCTGTTGTCACTATCCTGCGGGATGTTCGCTCAATTCAGGTTTGATTTATGGATTCCCTGTTTATCGGTTTTGTCGGGCTGGGAGTTCTTGTGGCGCTGATAGCTATCAGAATGCCGATAGCCTATTCCATGATCCTGGTGGGTGGAATAGGCGTAACCATCTTGAATGGCCCGGACATTTTCTTTTCCCAGCTGAAAACGTTGGCCTATGGGCAGTTTTCGATTTTCGATCTTAGCGTCGTCCCAATGTTTGTCTTGATGGGAAATATCGCCACCAAGGCAGGGCTGAGCCATGCTTTGTTTCGGGCAGCTTCCGCGTGGTTGGGATGGATGCGGGGTGGGGTTGCTATGTCGGCCATTGCCGCTTGTGCTGGCTTTGGCTCAGTATGCGGCTCGTCTCTGGCAACTGCTTCCACAATGGGGCAGGTGGCCCTTCCTGAACTGAAGCGGTTCAAATATTCTGGATCATTGGCCACCGGTACACTCGCCGCTGGCGGGGTTCTCGGAATTCTGATTCCACCCTCGGTGGTTCTGGTGATTTATGCCATTATCGTAGAAGCCAACATTGTCACAATGTTTATGGCGGCGCTCATTCCCGGCTTGATTGCCGTTCTGCTGTTCATAGTGACCATCGCAATATTTGTTCGCCTCCGCCCGCAAGCTGGCCCTGCCGGGGACAAGGCTTCACGAGAAGAATTTATTGCGGCCACACTCGGTGTTGGGCCTGTCCTGTTCATCTTTGGGTTGGTCATTGGTGGAATTTACTTTGGCTTTTTCAACCCTACACCCGCCGCTGCAATCGGTGTGACCCTGGTGACGCTGTTCGGTGTGCTGGGCGGCGAAGTGCGATTTGGAGAAATGAAAGACGCCTTGCTTGATACGGCGCGGACCACCGGCATGATCTATTTGATCCTGCTGGGGGCAGAAATGCTCAAGATCTTCATGTCACGCGGAGGTGTTCCCCAGGCGGTAGCCGAATGGATGGGAGCATCTGGCATGGCTCCGATGATGATCTTGGTCATTCTTCTGGTAGCGCTGATTTTCCTCGGCATGCTGATGGATAGCCTGTCGATGATATTGCTGGCCATTCCATTTTTCTGGCCTGTCCTGGTTGAGATCAATGGTGGCGACTATGTAGACGCGGCCAATGCCGGGTTCGGCATGACATCTGAGGACCTCAAGATCTGGTTTGGCATTCTGGCGCTTATTGTGGTGGAACTTGGACTGATCACGCCGCCTGTGGGCATGAATGTTTTCGTTATTTCAGCCATGGCCAAGGATGTGCCGATGCGTGATACATTTGTCGGTGTTGTCCCATTCTTCATCGCCGAATTGTTCAGGGTTATCCTGTTGCTCGGCTTTCCGGCGCTTACTTTGTGGTTGCCGACCGTGTTGTCGGGGTAGCGGGAAATGTAAACACAGTTTCTTGAATTTCAGTCTCCCCTGCCGTTTGCTGGAAACAGATGCGCGTGGGCTGAAGTCGAAACCCAGTCCAAAATGGCGGGCGTGGTATTGGACCAACGGGAAATTTCAGTGCGTATTCTGCGACCTTTTTCACCAGATGCATTTTGCTCTTCAAAGGGCGTGACTGTTTCGAAGCCCAGGCACCAATGCGACTTTGTCTTGCGCGTGAATTGAAATAACTGTCTGCTTCTGAGTTGGACACCATATCGATGGTGCCGGAAATGATGACCCTGCGCCCCCGGGATTTCCAGTCAAAGCAAAGCGAAGCAACTTTGTTGGCAAGAAGCTCATGCCCCTTGGCACTTTGCGTATTGGTATAGAATACGAAGCCGGACGTATCATGGCTTTTGAGGAGAACCACCCGAACATTGGGCATGCCTTTTTTATCAACTGTTGCCAGATACATGGCATTGGCGTCATTCAACTCGGTGGTCCCGGCGGCATTGAACCAGGTATCAAAACGCTTTACCGCGTCCACAAGGCTATTCATCAAACCGCCTTTGAATACTGGAATTTTTCGGTTTGATAGTAGGCATCAAAAATTGCAGCGACAATTCGGGTAAAAGCTTTCGCTTGCGGTGCAATCTCAAACCTTGAACCATTCATTGTGCACAGCCCGAACCGGTCCATCGCGGCGGCGTTTCGGGCCTGGCGAACGCACACTTCCACCAGATGGTCCGGATGCCCTGACAGAGTGTCGAAATCTATAGCGAAGTCACACATCAACCTTTCTATGAGATAGCCACGCAGTTTGTCATCGTCTGTCAATTGCAAACCCTTGCCTTTGGGCAATATGCCAGCTGTAACTTCAGCTTGGTACTGATGGGTAGCCACGGTATTTTGAACATACCCTTGGGCAAACCGGCCAATGGAAGATGCCCCCATTCCCAGCAGGGTCTCGTGATGGTCGGTTGTGTATCCCTGAAAATTGCGTCTCAACCTGCCGTTGCGACTTGCCTTGGCCAGAGAATCTTTCGGCATGGCGAAATGGTCGATTCCTATAGACTCATAGCCTGATCGACGAAGCAGGATAGCGGCTTCCTGCGCATGCTGGTAGCGATCTAGAGGGCCGGCAAGGTCATTTTCGCAAATCAGCTTTTGATGCTTTTTGAGCCAGGGTACGTGGGCATAGCCAAACAGGGCGATGCGGTCGGGCTGCAGGCTGATGCATTGGTCGATTGTTTTCAGCAATCGCGGTAGCGTCTGCAAGGGCAGGCCATACAGGGCATCAATATTGACGGACCTAACGCCGGCCGCGCGCAGTTGATCAACCACATCTGCAGTCACTTCGTAGCTTTGCGGACGATTGATTGCGGCCTGCACATCCTCGTGGAAATCCTGAACGCCGATGCTGGCCCGGGTCAGACCGAACTCAACCAATCTGTTGATCGAGCCGTCATTCACATCACTCGGGTCAATCTCAACGCTTATTTCAGTTTGATTGTCGATATCGAACGTCTTGGCGAGGGCTTCGCGTATAGCCTTGAGATCATTTCCATTTAACAGGCTGGGCGAGCCACCTCCCAAATGCAATTGACCAAGACGAGGGCGAAAAGCAAGTCGTTGGTCCAAGAGTGCGATCTCGCGGATCAGCGATTGCACATAGCGGGACACTGGGGCGTATTTCAACGTGTGTTTGGTGTGGCAACCGCAAAACCAGCAAAGGCGGTCGCAATACGGAATATGGATATAAGCGGAAACCGGTGCGTCCTCTGGCAAATCTAAAATCGCCGCGTCAAAAAACTCAGCTCCAGTGTTCGGTTTGAATTGAGGCGCAGTCGGATAGCTCGTATAGCGGGGTACTGGCTTTTGGTAGTGTTCAAGAATCAATTCGGGGTCAAACATTGAAGCAATCCTGAAATAGTGCCCGGCTGGATCTTGTCGTCCCACCAATAATAAAAATAGTGCAGCAGGCACTTGTGCAATGCGTTGACCCAGATCAACTCAACAGCCTTTCGGAGTTCAATACTTTGGTTATCGACTGGCTGTGACTTTCACCCGCCAAGCCTGTCCCGGGTGTTCATCAACTTCGACCCAAGGCCCATAATCGTCCATCGGCTGCGGATCGTGGCCAAGATTGAGATTGATTGTTATACGGTCATTGTGGGCTGGCGCACGCCACAGCTGAAAGATACGTCCATCGAGGCGCCAACGAAGCTCACCGCGGAGGCGCAATAAGGTATGCCCTGCCTCGTAGCGCATATCGGGGACATCCCATTGGGTGGTCAGGGTCCAATCCATATGGGGTGAACGCATGGTGTGGCGGAATGTTCGCCTGATCTCATAGCTATCCAGTTCTTCAGGTAATCGCCATTCAATATGAACCCAGGGTTCCTTGCCCTGATCATAGGGATTGCCATCGGATAGTTCTTCAATCAGGAACCAACCGCCTATTGCCAATCCGACCAGTGCGATCAACCCAAATCCGCTGGCGAGTGCTCCCCGGTCGCTGAGTTTATACCTGAATTTCCAGCACAACCAGACGGCTACTCCTGCTCCACCAATTGCCCCGAAGGGCATGAAGCCCACGGCGCCCATGGCCAGACCACTTTCCATGGTGCTGGCACCAAACAATTGGGCAACAAGGATCAAGCCAAAGAAAGCGACAAATGCACCGGCAACTGCACCAACTGCGGCGAGTTGAAGAAGCAACAGGAATTTTGCGAAACCAACCATGGCTCAATCACGACCAGACAGTTTCTAGTGCGCCGTCAGGCCGTGCAACGCGTGCGTGTTGGCCAGTGCAGGGCGGCGCAGCTGCAGCAATCGCATTGCCTCATCATCCTTGCCGAGTTTGAGCAAGGCGCCCAGCAGGGAGAATTCGAGCACATCGCGTTGAGCACGACTTCCACCCAACCGCGCATGATCTCCCATCGCAGACGTGAGAAGGTTGATGCTTTGTGTCCAATCCTGTTTTGCAATTGCCTGATAAGCTTGCGCCACGGGAGTGACCAGATCGCCGGTTGACGGATTGGGGTTTTCAATGATTTTGGCCAGAGCCTCTCCATCACCAGCCATGGCATGTGCCATGGCGGCATGGAAATCCGTAAAACCGAGGGCGGGTGTCGGAAAAAACTGTCGGGCATAGTTGCTGATCTCTACCCAGTTTTCGCGGGGCACGTCTATGCCGGCCAATTCCGCACGGTACAGAAGGGAAGCCATGTCGGTCAGTACATTGATTGGCAGACTCTTGGAGACTGAGGGCCGAATGTCGGCATCCAGTCTGCGCCACATAGTATCCGTATCTCCAAATTCCAGTGACCAAAGAGCCGCGTGCCATGAAAGATGGCCATGAAGATAGCCGCGACGATCATAGGGACCCAACCAATCTTCAAGAAATGAAATGCCCAATTGCGGTTCACCGGCCTCATAATGAATATGACTGCGGACATGAGCGGCATTTGCATTGTTCGCATTCAGTTCCAGTGAACGATCAATGATCGTAGATGCCTTGTCCTGATTGCCGTTTTCACACAGCGCAAATGCATATTGACTCAGGCACCACCAGTCTTCGCCATAATGCGGCAGCAGGGCAGATGTGTAGGCCAAAATCTCAGCTTCACGGCCCGGCTGGCCTGAAAATCCGATCAACCCGAAAACGGAAGAACAGGTTTGGGCTACCAAGGCATCGCGGGGGTGTGCATCCACGTGTTTCCGGATGGCAGAATAGGCCTGCGCTCCCTTGCCGCTGATGAGCAGCTCAAACGCATGGACATGGCTGCGTTCGCGCTCATTGAGACCGTCGGTCAACGTGGTGGCTTTGGAAATTGCTGCCTTGGCCCCTTCCATATCACCACTGAACTGGCACCCCCGGGCCAATCCTGCATAGCCAAGCGCAAAGCCGGGGTCTGCTTCGACAACCTCTGTGAATTTCTCAATTATGCCAGCCTGCCCCGCAAGCACCAGGTCAACGGCTTCTATGTAGCTGTCCCGGGCCGTTTGCGATTCAGTTGTAATTTGATTGTCGAATCTATCGTTTGCCAAG
>JBPCWM010000039.1:0-3336 GCA_051009515.1 Rhizobiaceae bacterium
TTGTTGAAACAGCCGGTTTGGTGGTTGGGGCGTTGATTTGTTTGGGGTTTCACAAATGCGAAATGTTTGGAGTCTTGGGCAAGAAGTTCGAGTTGCACGTCAGTTTTGTCAACTTCAGCGTGCTTTATTTTTGTTCACGTTGCTTTGTCTGATACAATTTTTAAACGCCTGCACCAGCTCCCCTGAACTCATCGGTATAGATAATCCAAATATTCCGGTCGGTTCAGTGCCAGGGGCTACCCTGCGCAAGATCTTCATTGCGTCCACACGACAGGCTACTGAGACTGTTGGCGCTCTCTACTCCGCCCAAAGAGCGCCTGAACTGGGTTTTGCGTCCGTGCGGGTGTCCATACCCCCCAATCACGTGGTAGGCCAGTTGGAACGTCCCAAAAAGCTTCCACCTGACCCGCGAACAGAATTCGCAATTATCAGGCCCGCCATTTACACATCTGAAAATGCTTTTGTGCGGTCAATAAATGAGTCCTTGGCGGAATTACCGCGAGGAAGTCGGGACGTTTTGTTCTTCGTTCATGGGTACAACAATACGACAAGCGATGCTGTGCTCCGCCTCGCACAATTTGTCGAAGATAGCAATTTTCAGGGTGTCGCTCTGCTGTTTGACTGGGCATCTGCCGCCCAATTGACGCGCTATGTTTACGACTTGAACAGTGCATTAATAGCCAGACCGCAGCTCCTGAAATTGGCAAATATCATGAACCGCACGAACGCGGACGGTTATGATGTGTTTGCTCACTCTATGGGTGCGTTCCTGACCATGGAAGCTATGGTTGATCAGGTGCAGAAAGGCACTGTGAACCGTGCCGGTCGATTGAAAACCATCACATTGGCCTCACCGGACATTGATATGGATCTTTTTCGAACCCAACTTGGTGAGATCGGTCGGAAAATGGACGGGTTTTATGTCCTGTTGTCTCAGGACGATGCGGCACTAAAGGTTTCGCGCAGACTTGCAGGGGGTGTGCCGCGTGTGGGTGCTGCTGATTCAAGTGAACTTGCAGAACTGGGTGTGGTGGCCATTGATCTATCACAGGTCAGCGATTCTAGCTCGGGCAGCCATTCAAAATTTGCAGGGTCACCGGAAGTTGTGAGGCTTCTCGGAGCGGGCTTGAATAACCACGGTCGCTTCGGGAACACTTCATCAGCTACTCGCCTGGATGAGTTTTTGGTCAATTCGCCGATTAAAGTGGTAAATTAGCAGAGCTGAACACAAGGGATAAATCCGGTGACCGAATTTGGCGTTTCAGGCAATTACGGTCGCTATGCGATCCCACAACCAGTAGGAAGACAGCGCGCCGATTGCATAGATCATGACTGTTCTTGCAGCACTTTGATATTGTTGCTCCATACCCATTTTCGAAAGCAGGAATTGTGCACTCCAACGGATCGCGAATACGGCGGCGACGAACAAGAGTTGGCCAATCTCAACACCAATGTTAAATGTCAACAGTGCGGATGGAATATCCGACTGTGGTAGACCTGTTTCTAAAAGCGCCCCGGCAAATCCAAACCCATGCAGCAGGCCAAAGGCAAAGGCAACCAGCCACGGCATGCGTTCTGACAGGCGGGGTTCACCTTGTCCTTGCTTGATGAGTTCCACCGCTATAAAAACGATCGACAAAGCAATCACGGCCTCAACAGGAGGGCCAGGAACGTGCACCATTTCCAATACTGCCGCTGACAACGTGATTGAGTGGGCAATTGTAAAGGCCGTAATGGTTTTTACTAGCATCAAATGACCGCGTACCAAAAGGATAAGTCCGAAAACGAACAGGATATGATCAATGCCAAACAGAATGTGGGTGATGCCCAATTGTGTATAGGTTTTGGCAACATTCCAGAAGGACGGATTTTCCTGCACAGTGTAGCGCGGTGAATCTGGAGTAATCAGCGCAGTCAGCGACTGATCTTCCGGAAGTTGGATGCGGACCAGGACATCTGTGCCCGTTTGATCCAGCCCATCCACGAACAACTCTCTGTTTTCCAAGCCACCTTCACAAGTGGAAACCCAGCGCGCGACAAAGGCATTTCCAATTGAAGTCAGGTCGTCTGATTGGTTGGGATCGCAGTTTTGCGGCAATAGGGCCTTTATCGGCAAGGGTCTGCCAGAGGCCTGTGGAATTTTGAAAGTGATCGAATAGCTGTTGGGAGCGAGTGTTGTTACCTCCAGGAATGCTGGGTCGAGCTTGTGGGCATTGGCAGAAATGTTTGCCAGAGCAATCATGATTGCCACTAGAGCAAGTCTTGACCAGAAAAGGACCCGGTGCATCATTTACCAACTTCCGGGTCAATGACAATTTCAAACTGCTTTCGCAACTGCATGTATTGTTCGTTTCGCAGATCAACGCTCTTTGCCTGCTGCCAGTCTCGCAGCACCGATTCCTTAACTTCCGCCAATTCCGGTACCCGTCCCGGTATTTTTTCCTTGATGTAGATCAGATGCGCGCCATATCCTGACGAAACCGGGCCTGTCCATGTATTGGGTTCAAGGCTGGAAATTTCTGATACAAATCTCTCACCGAATTTGGCTGCAATTTGCTGTGGCGATGCGCTTTTGACTTGAGGAGGCAGAAGCGTCCGCTTTCCGAGTTCTACAAATTGTGGCGCTGCTCCAAGTTCGCGGGCCTTTTCTAAGATTGGCTCCACCTCACCCGGCGATGGACGTTCACCAAGATAGATCTGAAGAAAAGACAGACGGGGATCAATTTGGTATTTTTTACCAAATTCCTGTAAATAGGCCGCCAAATCCTCTTCCTTGGGATTGGCCAACAACGCCCCGCTGTCCGACAAAAACTCAATCTTGTAGCGCAATCTGTTACGAATGACCGGATCGTTGCGATCGAGACCGAGTTCAAGAGCTGCGCGATACAAAACCTCGTTTCTGATATAACCTTCGATTAGGCCATCCAGTTCTTTTTCGGTCGGGTCCCTGCGCCAGGTATTCCTGAACCCGGATTTGAGCTGGTCGACGCGCGCAGGTGTTACTTCGATGGTAACTTTGGATTGTGGTTCAGTCCTGGTGTTGAACATGGCGTATGCCAGAAAAATCAACGCTCCCAACGCAATGAAGTGAACAAACGGTTCTTTGATCAACCTGATCAGAGTGTTCATTTAAGGGATCAATGCTCCGTTTCCGCGTGTTTGAAGACCCTTTAGCAAATTCGCATAAACACGCAAGGTATAGATTTGCGATCTGGAAAATGATTTGCAGGCGAAAATCAGACATTCGGGTAGGCCTCTAGGATGCCGCGGGATGCATCAATCGCAGCGACTCGCCGGATGTCGCCGAAAACATAGACCTTGCCGACCCAGTCACAA
>JBPCWM010000040.1:0-8395 GCA_051009515.1 Rhizobiaceae bacterium
AAATTTTATATGCCTCCCCTAAAGTGTGTCTCAAGGCGGACAAAAGATATCGCCAGAACAGCACAGTGAGGCCCAAAATGAACAGTACCGATATGATCGGTGTTGCACACGTTGAAGACAACAACAAGCAGGACATCAAACCCGTTTATCTGGAGGCATTGACACTCGTTGAGCGTCTGCACCGCAGATTGCTTGATGTGATCAAGGATGAATTTGACCGTGAAGGGCGCAGCGATATCAATGCTGTCCAGGCATTGTTGTTGTACAATCTTGGTGATTCCGAGTTGACCGCAGGTGAGCTGCGCACCCGCGGTTATTATCTCGGCTCCAACGTTTCTTATAATCTGAAGAAACTGGTCGACATGGGATATATCCACCACCAGCGTTCACGCACAGACCGCCGTTCGGTGCGCGTCAGTCTGACTGATGAAGGAAAAGCGGTTGCCCAGACTGTGGACGCCCTCTACGAGCGTCATACCCAATCTCTGCAGCAGATCGGTCAGATCGATCCAGAAGGATTTGCTCAGCTCAACCAGTCTCTTCAGCGGCTGGAACGCTTCTGGACAGACCAGATTCTGTATCGTCTCTGATCCTCACCGGAGTAAAGATGCAAAGATCCCCGGTTGCTTCTGCAGCCGGGGCTTTTTTGTTTAAAAGCCGGTCAACTGCATGTGATTGGTCCGCACTTGTATTTGGTCTGTCTAGGCATAATTATAATAGAGGTCCGGTCACAACCGGAACAGCAAGGAATTATTGGCAGAATGCGGGTCCGTTAAGTCATAATTAATGATCAATTAACACCTGTTAACCACATTAGCATCATAATTGCATGTTTGATGTGCGCTGCAACAAGATCGAAGGTTGCAGAAGAAAATGCCAAGTCAAATGGGTGGGTCAAAGAAAGCCATGTATCTGTCTCGTCGCAAAATGATAACCGGCTCAGCGAAACTCGCGCTGGCGCTCGGTGCCAGTGGGCTTTCTACGACTGGAGCAGTGGCGGAAACGGCCATTGACCGTATCCTGAACTCAAACAACCGAGATTCCTGGAACGATCAGTTTGATGCCCGTTCGGCCCGCACATCTCGCGTCGGGTCCCGCGTACCGATTTTTGCACCACAAACCATCGAATATGTTCAGCAGGCCATTGCGGAATATCAAAACATTGTCTCCAATGGGGGCTGGCCGGTTGTACCTGCCGATAAAAAACTAAAGATTGGTGTTTCATCGCAAACCATTCCGGTTTTGCGCAAGCGCCTGATGATATCGGGTGATTTGCCCGTAAGCGCTGGCATGTCTCAACAATTTGATACCTATGTGGACGGGGCAGTGAAGCGTTTTCAAAAGCGTCATGGTCTTCCTGCAGACGGGGTTCTGGGGCGGTATTCCTTTGCGGCACTCAACATTCCAGCCGACATCCGTCTTGGTCAGCTGCAAACCAACCTGATTCGCCTCAACTCCATGTCCGGGTTCCTCGGTGACCGCTATGTTGTGGTCAATATTCCCGCCGCAGAGATTGAAGCGGTAGAAAATAACCGTGTCGCGCAGCGACATACTGCAATAGTCGGCCGCATCAGCCGTCAAACACCGATATTGAACTCCAAGATTTACGAGCTTAATCTCAATCCGTATTGGACCGCGCCAAAGTCGATCATTTTGAAAGACATCATTCCGGTGATGCGAAAAGATCCCAATTATCTGACGGACAATAAAATTCTTCTGTTTGATTCACAAAATCAGGAAATCGATCCCAAATCAGTGGACTGGTCTACGGAAGAGGCCGTGAACTATCGCTTTCGTCAGGAGCCTGGGCGTATCAATGCAATGGGATCGGTGAAAATCAATTTTCCCAACCCCCATGCGGTTTATATGCACGATACGCCTCAAAAAGGCTTGTTCAACAAGTTGATGCGGTTCGATTCTTCAGGCTGTGTGCGTGTTAAAAACGTGCGTGACCTGCTTGTTTGGCTTGCAAAGGATACCGAAGGCGCAAACAGGGCCGCCATTGAGCAGATCATTGCCTCTGGTGAGCGAACAGACCTGAAACTGGGTGAGCCGGTTCCGGTTTACTTCACCTACATTAGTGCTTGGTCGACGCAGGACGGGGTTACACAATTCCGCGACGATATTTACCAAAGAGATGGTGTAGACGAACTGGCATTAAGTCAGTAAAACCCTGCTCAATTTCCGGGCTGCCTCTGCCATGCCGTATTGCGGGGCGCGTTTCGGGAAGGTGTCGATCATTCGGCAAAAGCATCACTTATCTGGCACTCTGGCGCAGCAGGGAAAACCCCGGTGCGTTACTTCTTTATTGGGAATACAACCATGGCTATCGCTGAAAGCAGCCCATCAGGCACCGCAATCGATGCATTCTTCAACCGTTCACTCGAGGATACAGACCAGGCGGTCAATTCCGCCATCAGTGGTGAGCTGGGGCGTCAGCGCCACGAAGTTGAACTGATAGCGTCTGAAAATATTGTCTCCCGCGCCGTATTGGAGGCGCAGGGATCCGTAATGACCAACAAATATGCTGAAGGTTATCCAGGTCGTCGCTATTATGGTGGATGTGAATTCGTTGATATTGCAGAGGAATTGGCAATTGAGCGGGTGACCAAACTTTTCGACTGCCAATATGCCAACGTGCAGCCCAATTCAGGTTCGCAGGCCAATCAGGCCGTGTTCATGGCTTTGATCAAACCCGGCGATACCATTTTGGGCATGAGTCTTGATGCTGGCGGACACCTGACCCATGGGGCTGCTCCAAACCAGTCCGGAAAATGGTTCAACGCAATCCAATATGGTGTGAAAAAAGAAGACGATCTTATTGATTTTGGTCAGGTGGAGGCTTTGGCACGTGAGCATCAGCCCAAATTGATCATCGCTGGTGGTTCAGCTTATCCGCGTGAAATCGATTTTGCCAGATTCCGCGAAATTGCTGACAGCGTGGGCGCTTATCTCATGGTGGACATGGCCCATTTTTCCGGGCTTGTCGCCGGGGGTGTTCATCCCAGCCCATTCCCTCACGCCCATGTGGCCACGTCTACTACCCACAAGACCCTGCGCGGTCCAAGGGGAGGCTTGATTCTAACAAATGATGAGGCGCTCGCAAAAAAGTTCAATTCATCGATTTTTCCGGGCATTCAGGGCGGCCCTTTGATGCACGTCATAGCTGCCAAGGCGGTCGCATTTGGTGAAGCGTTGACCGACGACTATCGCGCTTACGTGGCCAGTGTTGTTGCAAATGCGAAAGCTTTGGGTGAAGCGCTTAAAGCCGGTGGGCTGGATCTGGTTTCCAATGGCACGGATACGCATGTGTTGCTGGTTGACCTACGTCCCAAAGGCGTGACCGGCAAGGCTGCAGAGGCCGCTCTTGGGCGGGCCAACATGACGTGTAACAAGAATGGCGTTCCGTTCGATCCGGAAAAACCAACCATTACCTCCGGCATTCGCCTCGGTACGCCTGCAGCGACAACCCGTGGATTTGGAGTTGCTGAATTCCAGTTGGTTGGTCAGAGCATTCTTGAAGTTCTCGACGGACTGGCGGCAAATGGTGAGGACGGCAATGACGGCGTGGAAAAAGCCGTTGCTGCACGCATCATCCAGCTGACCGATAGGTTTCCAATTTACCCAAACCTCTAGGATTGCCTGCGCAATTGGCCGAAACGGCGTTTCGGCCAGCAAGGTTTGATCCATCTGTGACAGGCGGCCACCATGCGATGCCCATTTTGCAATTGCGACGACACTCAGGTTAAGGACAGTCGCCCCACAGAGGACAACACCTCTATTAGGCGCCGCCGGGTTTGCTCCGACTGCGGTGGGCGGTTCACGACTTTTGAACGAATCCAGCTGCGCGAACTGACCGTAGTCAAGAAATCCGGTCGCAAAGTTCCCTTTGACCGGGATAAACTTGCTAATTCCATTGCCGTTGCCCTGCGCAAACGGGAGGTAGATCCCGTGCGCATAGAGCGAATGATTTCAGGTATTGTGCGTCGGCTGGAATCCAGCGGCGAAAGTGAAGTGGATGCAGAGCAGATCGGCACAATGGTAATGGAAGGCCTCAAGGGGCTGGATGAAGTCGCCTATGTGCGCTTTGCAAGTGTTTATCGCGATTTCACCGAAGCCTCGGATTTTCAGTCGGTGCTGGGGGAACTATCCGCGCCCCACGAGTCCGAAAGCTGAATTCCTATCACCCTCGCACTGTGCAAGAATGAGTCATGTTGACCTCGCAAGACCATCTCTATCTAGACGCCTGTTTGCGTTACGCATTGCGGCATCGTGGCCAGACCGGCACCAACCCTTCTGTCGGCACGTTGCTTGTCAAGGATGATGTTGTCGTCGGGCGGGGCCTGACCGCAAAAGGAGGGCGTCCCCATGCAGAGCGCATCGCAATCGATATGGCGGGACCATTAGCAAAGGGCTCCACGGCCTATGTGTCGCTTGAACCATGTGCCCATCACGGTGCAACACCGCCTTGCGCACAGGCACTGATTGATGCCGGAATCGTTCGTGTGGTGACAGCCTGGACTGATCCTGATCGGCGCGTTGATGGCAAAGGACATGAACTGCTGCGCGGAGCGGGAGTTGAAGTTGCAGTAGATCAGCGCCCGAACCGTGCTCGACAAGATTTGCTTGGCTACCTAAATCGCAAGCTGAAAAATCGGGTGCAAGTGACTCTGAAACTTGCAGTTTCTGCCGATGGCAAACTTGGTCTGCCCGGTGAAGAAATATCAATTACTGGAAAACTTGCCCGCTCCATGGTGCACAGGTTGCGTGCCGAGCATGATGCAATTCTTGTCGGACGTGGGACGGTTGACAGCGACGACCCGGAATTGACTTGCCGCTTGCCGGGACTATCCGCTCGGTCACCTCATCGATTTGTACTCGACACAAATGCCCAAATGTCCGCCGCAAGTAAACTTGCTCAAACTGCTCGCACGGTTCCTGTATCCCTGATCTCAAAGGTGAAGGAATTGCCCGTTGAATTGCGTGATGCAGGCGTCGAGCTATTTGCCTCTGAGCAGCATGACGGGCGGCTTGCCCTTCCTGAATTAGTCGAAGACCTCGCAGCTTCTGGCCTGTCCTCACTGATGGTGGAGGGGGGTGCAGAAGTGGCAACGTCATTTCTGAAAGAGGAACTAGTTGATGAGATTTGGTTGTTCACCTCTTCAAAAATGATCGGTGACGCTGGTATCGTGTCACCAATCAATCCAGAAAATCTTCCCGATGGATTCGTTGTGCAACGCACGCTGAATCTGACAGAAGACAAATTGCAGATTTTGCAGAAGGCTTGATCATGTTCACTGGAATTATCAGCGATATCGGCACAGTCGATCGGGTAGAACAGCTGCCCGAGGGCAGGCGGTTTCACCTGCTCAGCAGCTATGATCTGGATGGAATCGATATAGGGGCTTCCATTGCCCATGATGGCGTATGCCTGACCGTGGTGGAAAAATCGCCCAACAGCTATGCTGTGGAAGCGTGGGAAGAGGCCTTGCGACTGACAACGGCAGGGCGCTGGACAAAGGGATCGAAATTGAATCTGGAAAGAGCATTGAAACTAGGCGATGAATTGGGTGGCCACATCGTTTCCGGCCATGTGGACGGCAGGGCACAGATTGTCGAAGTCAAGCCCGAAGGTGAAGCTACACGCTATACGTTACAAGCGCCCGAGGAATTTGCGCGGTTCATTGCTCCGAAAGGGTCAGTTGCATTGAATGGAACTTCCTTGACCGTCAACTGTGTGGATGGTGCTTTATTTGACGTGCTGTTGATCAAACATTCGCAGGAAGTCACAACCTGGGGGCAGGCGAAGAAGGGAGATGTCGTAAATCTGGAGATTGATACAATGGCACGTTACGCTGCCCGTCTGTCGGAATTTCCGCTAAAGAGCGATTAAAACTTGCAACAGTTGTCCAGCCATGTTTTGTGCCACGAAAAGGACCAAAGAGCAAAGCCATGCCGCATATCCTGATCATTGACGCCCCTTATTATACGCATATTTCCAAGGCGCTGGTTGAAGGGGCGGAAGAGGTTTTGACGCAACAGAAAGCCAGTTGGGACTATCTTGCCGTTCCAGGTGTTCTGGAAGTTCCTGCAGCCATATCGATCGCGCTGGAAGGAATGAGCCGGGGTGGCACTGCCTATGATGGTTTCATCACTTTGGGCTGCGTGATTCGCGGTGAGACAACTCACTATGATATCGTGGCCTTTGAATCTGCGCGTGCCATCATGGATTTGACGATTGCTGAATGTCTTGCGTTGGGCAATGGAATCCAGACAGTGGAAAACGAAGCACAGGCCGTTGCCCGCGCCGACAAGGATCAGATGAACAAGGGTGGTCATGCGGCTTCTGCAGTTTTGGACATGATCAAAATCAGGGACAAGTTCATTGTCTGATCCGGCACATCCCAAACCTGCCAACAAGCGCGGTTCCGCCCGCCTTTCAGCAGTTCAGGCTCTCTACCAAATGGATATAGGCGGTTCAGGTCTCACGGAAGTTGTCGCCGAATATGAAAATTACCGCCTTGGGCGCGAGATTGACGGTGAAACCTACCTGGCCGCAGATGCGTCATGGTTTCGCGGAGTCGTCGGCGGGGTAGTTAGGGATCAAAAGGCAATCGACCCAATCATTCATCAGTCCCTGACCAGCGACTGGCCCCTGTCACGTATTGATTCAACTTTGCGGGCCATATTGCGCGCAGCTGTATTCGAACTGACCAAGCGCAGGGATGTCGATGCCAGAGTGGTGGTCAGTGAATATGTAGAAGTCGCCAAGGCATTCTTTGATGGTGATGAGCCCAAAATGGTCAATGGTGTTCTGGATGTGATCGCCCGCAATTTGAGAAGCGGTGAGCTTGACCCGAAATTGGGTGATGTTGGCCCGGATCAAGACGACGCTCCGTCTGCAGATGATGGACCGGGGAGAGAGGGGTAATGCGGTCGGGCGAATTCGAATGGATCGCTCGATACCTGTCCCCGCTGGCCGCCGCTGAGTCCTTTGGATTGTTGGACGATGCCGCAATGCTCAGCATTCCTGCCGGACGAAGGTTGGCGGTTACTCAAGACGCAATTGTTGAGAATATCCACTTTCTCAGCGCTGATCCGCCTGATCTCGTGGCCCGCAAAGCATTGCGCGTGAATATCAGTGACATTGTGGCCAAAGGGGCCAGTCCCTTGGCCTATTCACTCGCGCTGGGTGTTCCAGATACTTGGCGGGACGAGCATATGGCGCAGTTTGCCAATGGCCTTGAAACCGATCAGCGCATCTACGGTATTGAGTTAACTGGTGGTGATACTTTTCGCAGCCCGGAGCGATTGACGATTTCTGTCACATTGTTTGGTCACGTTGATCCCGAACGATATCGCAGCCGGGCCGGTGCCAATGTTGATGACTGCATCCTGGTTAGTGGAACCATTGGTGACGCCGCACTGGGGCTTAAACATTTATCCGGCGAGTTCGGTCTGGAACTGAATAAGGCAGAATCTTTGCAAAACGCCTATCGACTACCGGAGCCACCAGCAAGAATTGCCGGTCTGGTTGCAGAATATGCCACTGCATCGATGGATATATCGGACGGTCTGATTGGCGATTGTCGCAAACTCTGTGACGCATCTGGAGTCTCTGCAACTTTGGAGCGCAGCCGCATTCCGGTGTCTGAGGCGACGCAGGCTGTTTTGGACCATGACAATAGATTTTGGACCAGTGTCCTGACAGGTGGCGATGACTATCAGGTCTTGTGCACTGTGTCTCCAGACAGGGTGGGAAAATATGTTGAGCAGGCCGAACAGGTGGGCATTCAGGTAACCCAGATTGGGGTCACAAAAAAAGGGCAGTCAGGCAACATTACGCTGGACATTGATGGCGTTGAGGTGTCCATAGACAAAGACTCCTATTCCCACTTTTAACCCACCTTTTATTCTCCCATGTCGGCATCTGTTTCACCCGATCCCAATGCATCCGCAAAGCGCAATGCGCTGCTCCTGGCGAGTGCACAGGCGTTTTGTGGATCGTCGGCCCCCATTTCCATTGCGCTGGGAGGATTAGTGGGCATGTATCTGCTGGGAGACGACAAGTCTCTCGCGACTGCCCCGGTCACTGGCTACAATATCGGTGTTGCGCTGGCGGCCTTGCCTGCCGCCATTCTGATGGCCCGGATTGGTCGCCGTTTGGGGTTTATGGCTGGTGGTCTGGTGGGGATTGTCGGAGCGATCATATCCAGCTTCGCGATATTTTTCGGTGACTTCGTGATGTTCTGCATCGGCATGTTGCTGACCGGAGCCGGGGGAGCGTTTGCCCAGCAATACCGTTTCGCCGCTGCCGACCAAGGCGTGACTGAGTTCAAGCCAAAAGCAATTTCCTGGGTGTTGGCCGGAGGCATATTTGCTGCGATCATCGGCC
>JBPCWM010000041.1:0-26201 GCA_051009515.1 Rhizobiaceae bacterium
GTTTAATTCACTCACTTCGCAATCCTGCCTGAACCGGAGACGTGAAATGAAGCTTTCAGGAAAAACAGCAATCATAACCGGCGCCGCTCAAGGTATTGGTTATTCCATCGCGCACCGCTTTTTGAGCGATGGTGCCCAGGTGATAATCGCTGATATTGATGATGAAAAGGGTGAAGCGGCAGAAAAAGAGCTTTCCCGCCTGGGAAATGTCCGCTTCGTTAGTACCGATGTCGGAGAAAGGCTGGATGTTCACAATCTGGTGGCTGACACAATCGATACATTTGGTGATATCGACATACTGGTGAACAACGCCGGAATTGTCATTGGCGGAGATTTTCTTGATGTTTCAGAAGAGGATTTCGACAAGGTTTTGCGCGTCAACCTGAAAGGTGCGTTCCTGTGCTCACAGGCTGTTGCCAAACACATGGTCAAGCGGGTTGAAGATGGGGGATCCGCTGGCTGCATTATCAACCTGTCGTCCATCAATGCCGTATTGGCCATCCCATCGCAGGTGCCCTACACAATTTCGAAAGGTGGCGTCCGGCAGCTCACCAACGTGCTGGCACAATGCCTTGCCCCGCACGGAATCCGCGTCAATGCTATTGGTCCAGGTTCCATTGCCACAGAGATGCTCGAAGCCGTCAATTCGGACCCTGAAACCAAGCGCAAGGTTCTTTCCCGCACCCCTATGGGGCGCGTTGGTGAGCCAACGGAAATAGCTGGTGTCGCAGCATTTCTTGCCTCACAAGACGCAAGCTACATCACGGGCCAGACCGTCTATGCAGATGGCGGCCGTCTGGGCCTTGCCTACACAATGGACTGAGTGAGGGCGTTGAGCCTGCGGTCCTGCTCAACACCAGACCTGCACTGGCACAGCAGGTTTTCCTGCCAAATTCTATTCCTTGGTTTCAGTTGCTGTATCACCAAGAGCAGAAAAGTTCTTGAACACGCTGTCCGCATCCAGTTCTTCAGTAGCTTGTGGGTCGGCTTCCGGTTCCATGATCTGGGTTTCCGAAGCGGGCAGCAGGCCATCTTCCACGGCGCCTTCTTCGACCTGCGGCTTGTATTTTTCGGCCTTGGCCACTTCGAAGTCGAGATCAATCTGACTGCAAATACCAAGTGTGACCGGATCAAGCGGCTGCAGATTAGCTGAATTCCAGTGAGTGCGATCGCGAATGGCCGAAATGGTGGTTTTTGTTGTTCCAACCAGACGGATAATTTGTGAATCACGCAATTCCGGGTGGCTGCGTACAAGCCACAAAATTGCATTGGGCCGATCCTGCCGCCTGGAAACAGGGGTGTAACGGGGGCCTTTTTTCTTCAATTCAGGCACCACAACCTTTGGCTCCAGCAGGACCAGTCGCTTGTCAGGATCTGCCTCTGCTTCCTTGATGTGTTCCCGGCTCAATTGGCCAGTCTGAATGGGGTCGAGGCCTTTGATGCCCTGTGCAGAATCTCCATCAGCAATCGATTTGACTTCCAGTGTGTGCAATCCACAAAGGGCACCGATCTGCTCAAATGAAAGTGCTGTGTTGTCCACCAACCAGACGGCGGTCGCTTTTGGCATGAGGAGTTTGGTAGCCATGGAATTGTTCCCCTGTTGTTTGCTTGCTGTATCACAAAATACACCTCCGCCGTGTGCTCGTCCGTTGTCCGGGTGAGCCGTGGAAAGTGCCACGATTTGGGGAGTGTCGCCGGTATAAGCCGGAGCGGACAAAAAAGCAAACTGGAATTTGCCGCATCCTTCAATACTGGCCCCGTACTGGCTTGTGGCTTCAAGCCCAGCTATATTTGATCCACCAATAGCCACGACGGGATTGAGATCATGTTTGATGAAAACGAAGCACAATTTACAACCAGCCGTGACATCACGCTGGGTTGTGATCTGTCCACATTCTCGCTTGAAGACCTTGATGAACGCATCGAATTGCTTCGCGAAGAAATCAGCCGACTGGAAACAGAAAAAGCTTCAAAGGCGAAAAGCCTTGACGCTGCACAGGCTTTTTTCAAATCATAGATTCTGGTATATTCGATGTTAACCAAATTAACGTTTTATTAAGCTTTATGGGTGTTAATAATAGAGGTACACTTCAAGTTTAGCAGCCATTTATTGAGGCCTTTTCTTGAGTGAGCCTCCCTGTAAACTTTCAAGAGCCGCATGCGGCTCTTTTTTTTTGCCTTGGCTCCAGATCGCCTGCACTTTACCCGGCCTGACAAGACTTCTAGAAAGAAGCAGTACTAGTTTCTGGATACAGTGATGGACAACGGGAAAAAATCGCAGGAAGGCAACCGACCGGTTCGGCTGGCGGAGCATTTTGCTACATCAGAAAAATTCAGTGACCTTTTTTCCTATGGCATGGACCTTGTGGAAGAAACTGCGTCATTTCTGGACACTGAAGGGCGTATGGCAGCCAAAGACCTGTCAAAGGCGGGAGCCAGTGTTTACGGGTCAGAATCCATGCGACTGACGACACGGTTGATGCAACTTGCATCCTGGCTGTTGCTCCAGCGTGCCGTAGCCGAAGGTGAAATGACGGCCGAACAGGTTGTTGTTGAGAAGAAAAACATCAAACTTGCTCAACTCCACACCCGCTTTGACGGGGCCGGATGGGATGAACTGCCTGATGGATTTGTAGATCTCGTTGAAAGATCGGTATCCCTGCAAAAACGCATTCAAAGGCTGGATTCAGAAATTTACGGTGAGAAAACATCTGCACCGGAAATCACGCAGGAAAATCCTGTAGCTTCCCAGCAAGCACTGCTTGAGACAGCCTTTGATCGACGCTTCCAGATCTGATATCTGCCAGGAAATTCCGTCAGTCGAATATCGACCTACTGGTTGTCAAATGTTGCAAAAGCAACTCGAGTCAATGAACGTCCGCTGAAGCGGTCCGCTCGCAGGGGCAAGCTGCTCTGGGCAAAACCAGCTGAATAGACGCGATTTGGAGCAGCCAGTCTGGATCCCTGTTTGTAGTCTGGTGCAACCAGGATGGCTGACGGACCAACTCGGGTTGAGCTTGAAACCGCCCATTCCTTGACGGAACTTCCATCAAGATCTCCGAGGCTCAAAGTATAGCTATCTTCCTGCGACCCTGAACCGGATTCAGGACCGGAAGACGAAACAACTGTGCGTCCATTGGGATTGGTTACAGGCAGCGGTACGCGCAATTTCTCGGCAACTGCCGCCGCCAAACTGTCATTTTCAGGCGTGCGCCAAGAAGGTGTTGTTGTTTCAGAAAATGCTGCAGCTACAACTTTGGCAGGTTCTGCAACTGCGGGCTTTGTCTCCGGCACTGGGACAAGAGCCGGCGACAAAGGTGTCGGCTGAGCACTTGGAAGTTGTGCAAGTGCGAGTTGCTGATTGACCGGTGCTGTGAGCGCTGTCGCCTTTGCCGTCGTCGCCGCCACTGTCGCTACCGCCGCAGTTGGGCGCTGTGGATTGGACGGAACCGGAATGCGTTGGAGCGCCTGAGCGAGCTGACTGTTGCTTTGCAACTCAGCGGCCTGTTCGGCTGGCGTGAGGGTACGTCCGCGGGCGAGTGCGGTCTCGATACGCGCTTTTAGATCGCTCACTTCCGGATCGCTGGAGGTGGCAATATCCTGTGAGGTGTTTAAGTTCGGAACGTCAACCGCGGGCCGCAAAGCTGAACTACCAGTCGCGGCCGCCACGCCTGAACCCACGGGTGGGCTATCAGGTGTGGCCACAGCTAATTGGGTAGCGGGCTCGGCTGCTGGTGCGGATGCGTCAACGCTTGCAAGAACGGCCTTGTTCAATTCAGCAACCGATGGAACCTGAGCTGCTGCTGTAACAGTGTCAGGGGCAGGAGCAGCGGTTGGAACGGATTGTGGGCGTAATTTGGGAACTGCTATGCGCGACAAAGCGATTTGCTGACGCTGCACCTCTGCCTCATTGGCCCTTGCGGCTGCATTTTCCTGTGCCAGCGGGTCCGGTCCGGCTGGACGCGCGGCACGCGTTGGAAGTGCGGCGACTGGCACGGGACGGTTCAATACCGGGCGCTGTGGTCTGTTGTTTCGGGCCTCACCCTCTTCAGCACCGGCATTTGCGCCGCCATTGTTATTAAACAGAGAAGCAAGCAAAGTCTTGCGAACGGTGGTTGTTCTTGGCGTACCATCGGCATTCAGGCCTTTTTTAAGATTGGCCTTTGCAATCTTGTAGCCTTTCAAAGGCTTGCCGTTGGACGGCACATGAATGGTTCTGCCCTTTGGAAAAACCCTTTTCAGCTGTTTGGAACTCATTCTCGGCCAATGGCGAACACGACCGGTATCAAGATGTACAAATGAGCCGCGATAATAGCCAACTCCACCTCTGTGCGCTTTCAAACCCAGCGCCCTGAGTTTGGCCACGCTGACATCCGGCAGGAAAAAGTCGAGGGCCTTACCCTTTGTGTGCTGACTGGTCTTTGCCACGCCGCGCCCACGTCTGCGCAACATATTATTGGTACGTGGCGACCGATAGCCGGAGATAACCTTGATTGGCTGGCGTGAGCCACTTTTTTGATAGACTTCCCAAACCAGATCAAGCAGCGCCGGATCCATTTTGGTTGGCTCCTTGCGACGCCAGTCTCGCAAAAAGCGGTTGGCTTTTTTCAATCCGCTTGGAATGTACTTGCCATTCTTCTTGAAAGTGATCGTTGCACTTTCCTTGGTATGGGTGAAATACATTTTCAGGGTGCGGGTTTCAGCCTGAGCAGAAAGCGGGGCAACGCAAAGGGCGCCAATAACGACCACCAAAGCAGCCACAACCCTTTGCAGGAGGCTGTTGAGGACAGTTGATTGCCTGTCAAATGTGTCAGTGGTTCCAGTCGACTTCATAACGGGTCAATATTGCCTTCAACACAAATAAGCGGCCCAACTCCGGGCCGCCTTATCGCTACCAAATTAAAGCCGCTTCATCGTTACTGCTTGTGCAGACAAAATGCGGTAAATTGATGGCGCAGGTGATACTGCCATTTTCATGGTTAATATAGCGTTTCAGACAATTATTTAAAGGCCTGCAATGTAGCCTGTGAATGACTGTCAGCGCTTGAGGGTCTCAGGCGCATATTGGTCATTCCCTTATCAGGAAGCGGGATTGCGGGCGGTTTCGCGCGGCTCACTTGCATCAATGCCAAGCTCTTTGAGCTTGCGATACAATGTGGAACGCCCGATTCCCAGGCTTCGGGCAACCCTAGTCATTCTTCCACCGTGAAACTCGACAGCGAATCGAATCATGTCACCTTCGATTTCCTCAAGGGAGCGCAGTTCTCCTCGCGTATCAATTGCATGAAACTGACTATCTCCCGGCCCCTGGATGGGAGGGGCAGCTATCCCTTCTCCCGCCTGCATTGGCACTTCTTCCTTGGAGAAGACCGAAGCTTCTGCCTGTGGTGCCTCCGATTCATATCCCATCGCGGATGCGACCTGTGGGAATTCATCAATTGTCAGCTGGTTGCCGTCGCAAAGGACAACGGCCCGGAAGATTGCGTTTTCCAGCTGGCGAATATTGCCCGGCCAGTCATAGGCCTCCAGCATTGCCAGCGTATCATGCGTGATACCCGCAATATTGCGTCTGCCCTCTTCCAGGCAAATACGCGCTGTAAAGTGCTGAACAAGGGCAGCGATATCGGTCTTGCGGGATCTCAGAGATGGCACGCTGATGGGGAATACATTCAGCCGATAATAGAGGTCTTCCCTGAATTCACCAGATTTGACTTGCTCGATCATATCTCTGTTGGTGGCTGAAATCAGCCGGAAATCCGTTTTCACCGAGCGCTTGGCTCCGACCGGATCGATCTCTCCTTCCTGTATCGCACGCAGCAGCTTGACCTGAAGTTCAAGGGTCAATTCACCAACTTCGTCAAGAAAGAGTGTCCCGCCATCTGCCTCTTTGAATTTGCCAGCATGGGATTGGGTGGCCCCTGTAAATGCGCCTTTCTCATGACCGAACAGAATGCTTTCAGCAAGATTTTCCGGCAGGGCACCGCAGTTGACCGTGATAAATGGTTTCCCCTTGCGTTCACTTTCACCCTGAATGGCCTTTGCAAAGACTTCCTTGCCAACCCCAGATTCTCCCTCAATCAAGATCGGGATTGAAGTTCCGGCCGCCCGAACCCCCAATTGCTTGGCTTTGTTCATGGCCGGGCTCTCACCAATCATGTCGTCGAACATCAACGTGCCCGTGGTAGATTTGCGGATAGTGGCGACCGCTTTTTCCATTGCCCCAACCTTCAGGGCATTTTGAATGGATACCTTTAGTCGTTCGACTGAAACCGGTTTGACGCAAAAATCTACAGCACCAGCCCGCACCGCGCTGACTACGGTATCAATTCCGCCCTTGGAGGTCTGGACAATGACCGGCAGCTGGATTTGCAGTTCTTCCATGGAGCGAAGGACCGCCATGCCGTCAATATCGGGCATCACAAGGTCAAGCACCACAAGGTCAATTTCCGAACTGGACCCGGACACCATATGGTCCAATGCCCTTGTGCCGTCGTCACAAGTGATCGCTTTGTAACCCATCCTGGTCACGGCATTTTCGAGTATGCGGCGTTGAACCGGGTCATCATCGACGATGAGAATTGTGTTGGTCATGTCGTCCTGCAGCTCAGATTTACTGGAAGTCATTCTCAAAATGGCACAGGGCGCTGAACGGTGGCTTAACCGTCAAAGCTAACAATTGGTAAATATGGAGCCGTCTGCCGCTACTGGCGGCAATCATAACCGGTCGCGACCCTTTGCACGGTTTCAATTCCTGCAGAATAATCTTAGGACAACACTCAACCCTGACAAGGGAAACGAATCGACAAGGAAGCATCCCATGTCCCAAACACAAGTCCGATCCAGTTTTGCAGCCCCTCCTCAGTCGGGCACCAGTGAAACTGACGATCTTGGCAAGCTGCCTGAGTGGAATCTGGACGATCTCTACCCCGGAATGACTTCCGGGGCGTTCAAGACTGATTTCGGGGCAATGGTCGAAAAGGCCAGCAAATTCGAAGCAGCCTATCAGGGCAAGCTTGGTGAACTCGTGGGCAAGAGTGGCGACGCATTGGCAGAAGCAATCGTCGACTATGAAAAACTGGAAGAGTATCTGGGGTGCATTATTTCCTATGCAGGGCTGATTTACGCCGGAGACTCGGCTGACCCCGCTAATGGTAAATTTTACGGCGACGTTCAGGAAAAGCTCACTCAAGCTGGCAGTCATCTTCTTTTTTTCGCTCTGGAACTCAATCAACTTGAAGACGGTGTCATTGAAACTGCGGCTGAGAATTCTGAAAAACTGGCTTATTACCTGCCCTGGTTGACGGATTTGCGTTTGGACAAGCCTCATCAGCTTGAAGATAAGATTGAGCGCCTGTTTCTGGAAAAATCTGCCACAGGAGCCTCGGCGTTCAACAGATTGTTTGACGAAACAATGTCGAGCCTCAGATTTACTGTTGGCGACGGAGAAAATGGCAAAAGCGAGTTCGCCATCGAACCAACGCTGAACCTTTTGCAGGACAAATCTGGCACTGTTCGCAAGATGGCTTCCGATGCCCTCGCCACCACTTTCAAGGACAATCTGAGACTTTTCACGCTAATCACCAACACGCTGGCCAAAGACAAGCAGATCAGTGACACTTGGCGCGGATTTGAGGATGTTGCCGATTCCCGCCATTTGGCAAATCGGGTTGAAAGACCTGTGGTTGATGCGCTTGTGGCATCGGTTGAGGAGTCATTTCCCAGCATTTCCCATCGCTACTACGCCATGAAGGCGCGTTGGCTGGGTATGGATGTTCTCAACCATTGGGACCGAAACGCTCCGCTGCCTGAAGGTCCCCAACGTACCATAAAATGGGACGAGGCCCGCAACACTGTATTGAGTGCCTATGCAGGGTTTGCACCGCAAATGGCTGATATTGCCAATGATTTTTTCGAAAAAAACTGGATCGATGCGCCAGTCAGGCCCGGCAAGTCACCCGGTGCATTCGCACATCCAACGGTCCCAGGTGTGCATCCCTACATTTTACTGAATTACCACGGCAAACCTCGTGATGTGATGACACTTGCCCATGAACTTGGGCACGGCGTGCATCAGGTTCTGGCAGGTGATCAGGGAGCTTTGATGGCGTCCACACCGCTCACTCTGGCCGAAACCGCAAGTGTATTTGGTGAAATGCTGACTTTCCAATCCCTGTTGGATCAGGCGCAGTCGAAATCAGAACGCAAGGCCATGCTGGCAGCCAAGGTTGAGGACATGATCAACACGGTCGTACGCCAGATCGCCTTTTATCTGTTTGAGCGCAAGATTCATGAAGAGCGACGCAATGGCGAGTTAACCACAGAGCAGATTTGCGATGCCTGGATGTCAGTACAGGACTCCAGCCTGGGCCCGGCAGTGAAACTGGGAGAAGGCTATGAAACTTTCTGGACCTACATTCCGCACTTCATCCACTCGCCCTTTTACGTCTACGCCTATGCATTTGGAGACTGTCTGGTGAACTCACTTTATTCGGTCTATCAGAATTCCGAGGCCGGTTTTCAGGAGCGCTATTTCGACATGCTCAAGGCGGGTGGCTCAAAGCACCACAGTGAATTGCTGAAACCATTCGGTCTTGATGCCAGCCAACCGTCTTTCTGGGGCAAGGGCCTCGCCGTAATCGAAGGAATGATTGACGAGTTGGACCAAGCGTAAATTACAGCCAATTTTATGAAAATTTTAAGCAAAACTTGCCACAGTTTCATCTGATTGCCTGTATAATGCAGGAAAAATTGGTCTGGAGTAGCAAAATGCGACATACAATATTGACAGCAACCGCACTGGCTTCACTAGTTGTTTTGGCCGCGTGTCAGGGCAATAATTCGCGCAGCAGCGGACTGGAGTCGTCGCTGTCTCCGACAACAGGGGCTGCTTTGAACGGAAAATGGTTGCCCACCGATGCTGCCGCACGCGGCGTATATGAAGCTGAGTTCCGCAATGGTGTGTTCGTCTCAAGATCTCCGGAAAGCAACAAACCTTTGGCCAAGGGTAGCTATCGAATTATTTCAGACAAAGAGATTGATCTGGAATTTGTTGGAGCGGCTACCAATACTGCGGTCAAGGCAAAGTGTAATCGCCCAACTGGCGATACAATGTATTGTGTTCCTACCGTTGGCTCGCCCTTCAATCTGAAAAGAAGCTGATTTTCTGGGTCTCACAGCGTTAAATTTTCCGTGAGTCCCTTGCTCAATCGGTCCGGCTTGGTTTAATTGTTTGCAGTGATTATTTGGCAACTGCCCCAACAAGCGATGCCCCACCGAGCGAGCGATGAACAATGGCCGATCAAACTTATGAGCTGAACGAAGAAGGTGCTCCAATGGATTACCCGCAGCACGAAGAAACTTATTCCATGTTTCTACTGCTGACCAAGTGGGGAATCCTGTTCAACGTGGCCCTGCTTCTGGCCATGGCTGTCGGTTTCTTCATGGGTGGCGGCTTTGTGGGCGGCCTGCTGGTTTTCATCATTTTGATGATCATTTCAAAAATTCTGGTCTGAGCATTCGCTCGTAACAACGTTTCGTTGCAGGCAAGAGCATATCTCACAGTACCAGTGAGAATGCGCCAACTTGATTTTCAGCTTCTAATCCAGAATTGAACAGTGGGTAGCTTGCACCGCCAATTCGCGCCCGGCTCTCGTCGCGGGTGCCACTGTCGCCGATCGCCACTAGCCACCACGGGTGCGTCGCATACCATCTTTTGCCGGGGTATAGCTTGGCTTTAAGCTCGCGGCTCGCGAATAACTTTTAAAGGCTCGTTGCATTTGTCCGCGCTGCTCATAGACCAGCGCTTGATTTGTCCAGGCTTCTGCATAGTCTGGGTCAAGTTTCAACGCAGTATTGAAGTCGTCAAAAGCATTGTCCAGCGCACCAGTCGCCAAATAGGACAAGCCGCGACCATTATAGGGTTCCGCCCGTTTGTCTTCGATAGCCAATGCTTTTGAAAAGTCCTCAATCGCTGCCGCGTGGTCGCGATTTCGCTGCAGGATTATCCCGCGACGATGGTATGCACGTGGATTATTTGTGCCCAGCTGAATGGCCCTGTTATAGTCCCGCAAAGCGGACTGCGGCTGATTGGCTCGATCATAGACCTCACCTCTGCCGATATAGGCTTCGGTATAATTGGGATTGATTGACAGCGCCTGATTGTAGTCATTGATCGCGCTCTTGAAATCACCGGTGTTCTTGTACATCAGAGCCCGGTTGGCATAGGCCTGATAGTAGCGATTGTTCAGGCTGATGGCCTTGCTGAAATCCTGCAGTGCCTGGGAATACAGACCCGCCCGACCGTAGGCCGATCCGCGCACATTGTAGGCTTCTGGGTCATTGGGGTTGCGTTCCACAACCTGTGTCAGGGACGAAATGTTTTGAACCGTGCCCTGTTCTTTTTCGATGGTAAGACCACTGAGCCCGCTCGAAGTATTGCAACCGGTCACCAGAGTCAGCGCAACCAGCATGCAGGCACATGTCCATAACCGGCCCGGTTCCATCATCTTGCTGCCACCACCCTGTCTAAAGCTTTTCTAATGCCGCAATACAACATCCTGGCTCAATAACTAGTTAACCAGAAACCAGACATACGAAAAGGGCGATCGACCTCATATCGATCACCCCTGTCAAACTATTTACGAAATCCGGCAAAACAACGGCACTCACTGGCCATTTGCTGTCAAATACAAAGCGTCAGAAAGAGCCTCTTAGCGAGGCGCCTTGCCCGGAATCAGGCCTTCACGCTGAGCGTGTTTACGGGCCAGTTTGCGGGCACGACGAACAGCTTCGGCCTTTTCACGGGCACGCTTTTCAGATGGCTTTTCATAAAAGTTCCGCAATTTCATTTCGCGGAAAACACCCTCACGCTGCAACTTCTTTTTAAGAGCGCGGAGAGCTTGGTCAACATTATTGTCACGTACGACGACTTGCACGGGCTTTTCCCATTATCTCGAATTACTTTTCAGAGGTCAGGTTTGCGTCCGATAAACTTTATCAAAGGACAACAAACAAGGCTCTCGGAACCCACAGGGAACCGACTGGGTTTCATTTAGCCAATCCGGGAAAGTTTGTCCAGCCTTGAATTAATCATTGCCAGCTAATTTGTCAGGACAGAATCCGTGTTACATGCCCCATTTTGCGACCTTTACGGGCCTCCTGCTTGCCATAGAGTGTCACCTGCGCTGCCTGATCTTCCATGAAACGGTCAATATTCAAGGCTTCATCGCCAAGAAGGTTGATCATTTCACAGTCATGATTGCGCAGAGTGGATCCCAGCGCATGACCTGTAACAGCACGGATATGCTGCTCAAATTGCGACGTGATACAGGCTTCGCGGGTCCAGTGACCGGAATTATGAACACGCGGCGCAAATTCGTTGATCAGGAGGTCCTGTTCGGTCTGGAAAAACTCCACCCCAACGACACCGACATAATCCAATGCATCAAGCAATTTCACAGCCATTTCCATGGCTTGTCTCTGCAAGTCCAAAGCAAGCTTCGCAGGCACAATGCTGCGGCGCAATATGCCTCCTTCATGCACATTGGTCGAAGGGTCATAGGCAACTGTCGATCCGTCAACGGCACGCGCAGCGATGATGGAAAACTCATTGATGAAATCAATCCTGGATTCCAGTACAAATGGGCCAGGCCCATAACTGTCGAGGGATGTATCTGTATTTCCAGAATCCACCGCGTCCAGAACATGCTGCCCTTTTCCGTCATAACCAAAGCGTCTTGTCTTCAGTATACCCCCACCAAAATCGGCCAGTGCCCGAAATAAATCCTCATCACTTTCGACATTATGGAAGGGAGCGACCTTCAGTCCAGCCGATTGCAAAAACTGCTTTTCGAGCAAACGATCCTGAGAAACTTCCAGAGCTTTGGACGGCGGATAGAGCGGAACTTGAGAGTCAAGGAATCGGGCGGCGGATAGTGTAATGTTTTCAAACTCATAGGTAACAACATCGCAGGTCTCAACCAGCTGTTCCAGCGCCGTGGTGTCATCGTATGGGGCTTCAATCTGACTGTTGCACATTTGCGACGCGGGACAGTCGGCCCCCGGTTCCAGCACCGTGGTTTGGAACCCCAGTCGGGCAGCGCTGCTCGCGAGCATACGCCCGAGCTGACCGCCTCCGATGATTCCGATTCGTGCATTGGGAGGTAGCGGTGAAGTCAGTTTACAAATTTCAGTCAACAGGATGCTCCGCAACCGCGTCTGTTTGCGACTGGCGCAGAGCATCCAATCGATCGGCAAGGTCCACATCCCCAAGGGCCAGAACGGCAGCGGCCAGCAGCGCTGCATTAGCAGCACCCGCCGCACCGATTGCAAGCGTACCTACCGGAATCCCGGCAGGCATCTGGACAATTGACAACAGGCTGTCCTTTCCAGACAGCGTTTTGGACTGAACCGGAACCCCAAATACGGGAAGGGGCGTTAGTGCCGCAACCATTCCGGGCAAGTGGGCGGCACCTCCGGCACCCGCAATGATGACTTTGACACCGTTGGTCCGAGCCTGTTTGGCGAAATCCACCATTCGGTCCGGTGTGCGATGGGCAGAGACAATACGTGCGTCATAGCCAATTTCCAGCTTTTCCAGAATATTGGTAGCATGCCGCATTGTTTCCCAATCCGATTGGCTGCCCATGATTACGGCAACCGGCTGTGAAGTGGAGTTCATGCGATTATGTCCGGTATCAGAGTTGATTTGACCTTGCTGATGCGGTCTTTCAGCTCAAGTTTTTTCTTTTTCATGCGTTGTATCTGCAAGGGATCACAACGTTGGGCAGTCATAGCATCAATGGCAGTATGAATGTCGTCATGCTCCAGTTGCAATCGTGCCAGCTTCATGCGTGCCTGTGCCTGGTCCTGCTCATCGCTCATATTCGCACACCCTTGTTGAGAAGCCGTTCTAGCCCCTTGTCCGGGATACGCCAAGCCCGAACTCACAATCATCGAAAACATTCACAGGCTGCCGGCTCCATTACGCATAATTCTCGACAGGTGATTTGATTTGTGGCAGCTTTATCTTGAGAAAACGCAACATGAATGAGAGGAAACTCATGTCCGTAAGCGCGCATATTGAGCAACTTGAGCTCCGCCACAAAGTCCTCGAATCCGAACTGGCTGAACTGGTATTACGACCGTCCACCAGCGATGAGGAACTGGCCGATGTGAAACGACGCAAACTGAAGCTCAAGGACGAAATCGCGCGATTGAAAACGGCAAGCTAGTTTCTGCTTGATCCAACAGCAATGACTTACCGATCCGGTTTCAATGATGGATAGGATTGATTGGTGTGATCTGTTCACATGCAACGTTCTGCTGATTGGAACTTGTTTTAAGATCTTGCTATTGAGCCTTGTGAATAGGTGAGAGGCGCTTTATTGCCTGCATATGTCTACTGACCAGCCTCTTGACTTGACCGACCGATGCAGAGTGGTGCTCTGCATGGGAGACCGGGCAATATTACACTATTCTGCGCAGGACGTGAGAGCGTTGCTGGCCGCAGGCGACGTGGCCAGCGTTGTGTTTTATGCTAATGAGTTGGAGGAAACAGCATTTCAACAGGCTATTTCTCCTTTGGTCGAGGCTGCACAGGTACGGGGTGTAGCAGCCTTGGTGGCCGGTGAATCCCGCGTTGCAGGCCGCGTTGGGGCGGACGGTTTGCACCTTGGGGCCGACGTTCCAACACTCGCTGAAGCTATCGACAAATTTGCGCCCGGTATGATTGTTGGCGCAGGCAATGTGAAAACAAGGCACGCCGCGTTGATCATTGGCGAAATCAGGCCGGATTACGTCATGTTCGGCAAACCTGGTGGGGACAGTCGCCCCGAACCTCACCCGAAAAATCTGGCATTAGGAGACTGGTGGTCCCAAATGGTGGAAATTCCGTGTATTGTTCTGGGTGGATCAAGCATCGACAGCGCACTGGTGGTGGCAAAGAGCGGTGCTGATTTTGTTGCTCTCGAAAATGCCATCTTTACACCTGAAAATGGTCCGATAAACATGCGTGAAGCGGAAAACCGGCTTCGCCAGGCAAACGAAATGCTGGACCAGAATGCGCCAAGATTTGAAACTGTCGAAGACTAACAATGCCCTGTTTGCCGCATGCTTTTTGATGCTTCCAGCTCCTGCTCTTGCTGCAGAAGCCAAGGCTGACAGGCAAAGTGTACGATATGAAAAGCCAATTGAAGGGCCTGAATTTCCCTCGCCAGTGGCTCTGGAAAATCAGGCTGGCGAAGTTGATCAAGGCGATGTGGCAAAATCAGATCACGCTGATCATGCCTTCGGCGCCTATCAGAGAGGCTTTTATTTAACCGCTTTCGAGCTTGCACTGCCGCGTGCTGAAAGTGGTGACCCCGCTGCACAAACCCTGATTGCCGAGCTGTATTGGAATGGACTTGGGGTCGCACAGGACCGCGAAAAAGCCATGGATTGGTACAAATTTGCAGCCGAGGCCGGAGGCCGCGATGCCCAATTTATCTATGCCCGATCATTGTTGCGCGGCGAGGGTATCAAAGCCGACCCCAAACGCGGTGAAGAAATGATGCGCAAGGCCGCCGATGCCGGCCACCACAGTGCTCAATTCGCCCTTGCCGATTTGATGGTCAAGCGTCGGCCCACCTTCACCTCGTTCAAACAAGCCGTGCCCTACTTTGAATCCGCTGCAAAAGGTGGCAATGCCGAGGCCGCCTTCGCGCTTGCCAGCATATATGCCGAAGCCAAGGGCGTATTGTATACAGACGAAGAAAAGGCGCGCGAATGGCTGCACAAAGCTGCGCGGGCCGGACTTGATGCAGCCCAAATCGAATATGGTGTATGGCTGGCCGATGGGCGGGGTGGCAAAAAAGACCTCAAACAAGCCCGCTACTGGATTACAAGAGCCGCAGCACGAGGCAATGTCGTAGCGCAAAACAGGCTGGCACGCATTCATGCGTTTTCCGACCCAATCAATGCCGACCTCATTAAGGCAAGCGCCTGGCACATTCTGGCGCAAAGAGCGGGTGTCAACGACCCTGAACTTGATCGCATGTTTCAGGACCTGTCGGATATCGACAAGAAAAGATCCATTGAAGCGGCCAATCAACTCAGCCGTTTGATGCGACCACGCTCGTCCGGTTAGATTTTGCTGGCCGCAATGGCTTGAACATGCACCAAAATTGTGATCAATCACCAACATCCCCACTTTGCAGCGAAAATCCGGGGCACCTGTTCAGTACGCTGTGACCTGGCTCTCAATTTTGACTAGACAAACCATCAGGAATTCCAATGGCCCGTTCAGCTCTGCTCAATGTCATGGTGGCGGCCGTCTCCAAGGCGGGTCGTTCACTGACAAGAGATTTTGGTGAGATTGAAAATCTCCAGATATCCCTGAAAGGCCCGGGCGACTTTGTCTCGCAGGCCGACTTGAAGGCCGAAAAAATACTGCGCGACTCGCTGAACAAGGACAGGCCGGGATATGCCTTCTTAATGGAAGAAGGCGGTCAAGTTGAAACAGGGTCGGATAATAAATGGATTATTGATCCCCTTGATGGCACAACCAATTATCTGCATGGCCATCCTGTTTTCGCTGTTTCGCTGGCGCTTGAATCTGGCGGCCAATTGGTGGCTGGCGTGATCTACAACCCCATCACCGAAGAACTGTTCACTGCCGAACGTGGGCGCGGTGCATTTGTCAATGACCGTCGGATGCGTGTTGCTAATCGTTCAGCCCTGGATGAATGTGTGATTGCGACCGGCATTCCTGCCCTGAACAAGAAAGGGCATGGTGTGGCGCTGTTTGAGCAACGCAATATCATGACCCAAACAGCCGGGGTGCGGGCAACAGGATCTGCTGCACTCAATCTCGCCTATGTGGCAGCGGGCCGGTTTGACGGATATTGGGAAGCGGGCCTGTCTCCCTGGGATGTGGCAGCGGGTATGTTGATGATTCGCGAGGCCGGAGGGTTCGTGACTGAACCTGATCCCCAAGCCTCGATTTATGAAACGGGCCGAATCGTAGCGGGAAATGAAGCCATCCATGGCAAATTGCGCACAATCCTGAACCGGCCACTTCCCGAGGGCATGACCCGTACCTGAACACGTTATTCAGCCTTGTTCGGGCATGGCCGGCCACGATTTACGCCTATTCCTGTATTCAACTGGCGTAGAAATTGCGGTAAGCACTGTACAGGTGATTTGTTTTCACAATCATCGAGCGTGATTCGTGCATGCGAATCGCGGTCGTTCAACCCATTTAACGGTTGAATGCAAAAGGTTGCCGGCGCGTCTGCGCCATTAAAGGAGCATCTTTCACCATGGCGCGTGAATACGACCCCCACAAGCTTTCCTCCCCCAGAGTCTATCTCTTTTCGATGTTGATTTTCATCGCTCTGGTCTCCTTTCTCGTGCTCATACTCTATCGGCAGATTTTCGAGAATTTTTCCACAAATCCGGGACTGAACGGACTGATCCTCGGGGTTTTGCTTGTTGGTGTCATTTTAGCCTTTTTGCAGGTTATTCGACTCATGCCTGAAGTGGCCTGGGTCAATTCCTTCCGCAAAGGGCAGGCAGATGAACGACGCCGCAAACCGGTTCTTCTGGCTCCCATGGAGGCGATGCTGGGAGGCAAGTCCGATGTGGCGTTGTCAACCGGATCAACCCAATCCATTCTCGATTCCATAGGCAATCGGCTTGACGAGAGACGCGAGATTTCGCGCTACCTGATCAGCCTGCTCGTTTTCCTCGGCCTGCTTGGCACCTTTTGGGGCCTGCTTGGCACTATTGGTTCTATTGGAGATACGATTGGTTCGCTGAATCCGAATTCCGGGGATACCAATGACATTCTGGACTCACTGAAGACAGGGCTGCGCGCGCCGCTGGACGGTATGGGAACCGCATTTTCATCCTCCCTGTTTGGCCTTGCAGGATCGCTCGTGCTGGGTTTCCTTGATCTCCAGTCGGGGCAGGCGCAAAACCGATTTTATCTGGAGCTTGAAAACTGGCTGTCTTCCGTCACCGATTTGAACAGCGACTTTCATGCACAAGCCGCCGGTGGCGCGGATGTCACACAGGCCATGGAGCGCATCGCAAGCCAAGTCAAAGAAGGCGGTGGCGGAGGCGCGCGCACCACGGCCGCCATGGCCAGCCTTGCTGAAGGCATTCAGGCTCTGGTCAAGCATATGCGCAGCGAACAGCAACTCATTCGTGACTGGGTGGAAACTCAAAGTCGATCTCAAAATGACGTGAAACGACTGTTGGAACAACTGGCAAAAAATTCGGAAGACAAGCCCTCCACCCGCTCTCGAAAACCCAAGGACGAGGCATAAAAAATGGCCGTCAAGCGGGCACGCAGAAGAGGTGGAGACCGGGTCGACTACTGGCCGGGATTCGTTGACGCCTTGTCGACCCTGTTGCTGGCCATCATGTTCCTGCTTTCGGTTTTCGTTCTGGCGCAATTCATTCTCAGCCAGGAAATCACCGGCAAGGACACTGTGCTGAACCGGTTAAACAGTCAGTTGAACGAACTCACAGCGCTTTTGTCGCTGGAGCGATCTGCAAAACAGGACCTTGAAGACCAAATCAGAAGTCTGACCGCCAATTTAGGAATCAGCAGACGAGAGCAATCACGTCTGGAGGCCCTGCTGGCGAGCGGCGCCGGGGCTGCAAACAGCGCGGAGGAGCGGGTTTCCGAACTATCCGACACCGTTGATGAAGAACGCAAGATCAGTCGTCGGGCACTCAATCAGGTGAGCTTGCTGAACCAGCAAATTTCAGCCCTGCGAAAACAGATTGCTGCTCTTGAAGATGCCCTTGAAGCATCGGAAATCAAGGACCGTGAAAGCTCAACAAAGATTGCTGATCTGGGTAAGCGTCTCAATGTAGCGCTTGCCAAGCGGGTGCAGGAACTGAACCGCTATCGGTCAGACTTCTTTGGTCGGTTGCGTGAAATTCTCGGCAATCGCGACGATATTCGCGTTGTTGGTGACCGTTTTGTATTCCAGTCGGAAGTGCTTTTTCCTTCCGGTGGTGCGACGCTCAATGATGAGGGTCTGGGCGAAATGACCAAGCTGGCCAAGGCACTTATTGAGCTTGGGGCTGAAATTCCCGACGAGATCGACTGGGTGCTGCGGGTTGACGGCCACACCGACGATGTACCGCTTAGCGGGACGGGTCGTTACCGGGATAATTGGGAATTGTCGTCCGGGCGCGCCACGTCGGTCGTCAAATATCTAATCGAGCAGGGTGTTCCAGCCCGGCGTCTGGTGGCAGCGGGGTTTGGCGAGTTTCAACCTCTGGATCCTGACGATACGCAGGAAGCCCGCGACCGCAACCGCCGCATTGAACTCAAGCTCACTGAAAAATAGAAGTCCTGTTTCCGCAGCAGAAGCGGACGGCCTTCCAACGAGGATTTCATGACCAAAAATTTTGCCAATTACCCAAGCCTTGCCGACAAGGTGGTATTCATCACCGGTGGTGCATCCGGGATCGGCGCGGACATGGTGCGGGCCTTCTCCAGCCAGGGGGCCAGAGTTGGCTTTGTTGATCTGGACAAGGAAACTTCTGAACAACTGGTGAGCGAGCTGGAAGGCGCACCAGCCTTTGAGATATGTGATTTGCGCGACATCGAGCAGCTCCGAAAAGCATTTAAGCGGCTTCAGGCAAAGCTCGGCCATGCAACAGTTCTGGTCAACAATGCAGCGCGCGACGACCGCCATGATTGGCGCGAAGTCACGCCGGAATTCTGGGACGAGCGGCAGGCAACCAACTTGCGCCACCATTTTTTTGCCATTCAGGCAGTCGCACCGGGCATGATCGAAGCGGGTGGCGGATCGATCATCAACATGGGTTCGAATTCCTGGTGGGAAGCAGGCGGCGACATGCCGGCCTATACAACTTCAAAAGCAGCAGTTCACGGGCTTACCCGAACAATGGCCCGCGATCTTGGTGATCATCGAATCCGGGTCAACACGGTTGTCCCCGGCTGGATCATGACCCAACGCCAAAAAGAACTTTGGGTGACCGACGAAAGCATCGCCAATCATCTGGCAAGGCAGTGCCTGCCGGATTTGATTGACCCGGTTTATGTCGCCCGCATGGTTCTGTTTCTTGCCTCCGATGATGCCGCTATGTGCACAGCCAACAATTATATGGTTGAAGCCGGTTCCATCTGATCAGGCGGCGTCCTCGGTCTCAAATTGCAGTTTGGCGAGCCGTGCATAAATCCCTTTCCTGGCGACCAGTTCTTCATGACTGCCCTCTTCCACCAATTTGCCACCTTCCATGACCAGAATGCGGTCAGCTTTCAGTACAGTGGCCAGTCTGTGTGCAATAACGATGGTGGTACGACCAACCATCAGACCATCCAGAGCTTTCTGAACCAGTTTTTCACTTTCTGCATCCAGTGCGCTTGTGGCTTCATCGAGCAGCAGAAGTGGAGCATTCTTCAAGATAGCCCGGGCAATGGCAATGCGCTGGCGCTGGCCTCCAGACAAGGTGATTCCCCTTTCGCCAAGCATTGTCTCGTAACCATACTTGAGCTGGGTCACAAAATCATGGGCAAGCGCCAGTTTGGCTGCCTTGATTACATCTTCCTCGCTGGCCTGCGGCAACCCGAAACGGATATTGTCTGCAACTGTCATGGCAAAGATCGTCGTATCTTGAGGCACAAGGGCAATACGCTGGCGCACCGATGCAATGGAAGCCGTTGAAATATCCACACCGTCCAAACGAACGGTTCCAGACGTTGGGTCATAATAGCGTAAAGCCAGATTGAAGAGCGTGGTTTTACCCGCCCCGGAAGACCCGACAACCGCTACCGTTTCTCCCGGTTTTACCTTCAGGCTCAAGCCTTCAACCACATTTTGATCCGGTCTTGTGGGATAGGCAAAGAATGCATCGTCAAATTCCAGCGTGCCTTGGGAAACATCCGGCAAGGCAACCGGATTTTCCGGCTCGGCCACTCGAGGTTTTGTGGCAAGCAATTCGCTCAGGCGCTCTGCGGCGCCGGCGGCCTGAGACAGTTCCCCCCAAACTTCAGAAAGTGCACCCAGTGCACCGGCGGCCATGACCGAAAACAAAAGAAACTGACCTAGAAGCCCGGGACTCATGGTCCCCTCGAGAACTGCACCGGCACCAATCCAGAGAACTCCGACGACACTGGAGAAGATCATGAATATGGCAAAGGCAGTCAGGAATGCCCGAGCTGCTGTTGATGATCGTGCGGCAGCAAAGGAAGTTTCCACCGCATCGGAGAATCTATTGGCCACCATTTGTTCATTGGTGAAGGCCTGAAGAGTGCGCACAGAGGAGATGCTCTCGGACGCATAGGCGGTAGCGTCTGCCAGCCGGTCCTGCGCAAAACGAGACTTTCGCCGAACATTACGGCCAAAAGCGAAGATGGGCAGCACGATGACTGGAATTGCAGCCAAAACGATAAGCGACAGTCCCGGACTGGTGTAAATCATGCCTGCGATGGCGCCAATGATCAAAACCACATTGCGCAGCGCCATGGATGCGGTCGCCCCGGCAGCGCTCTTGATCTGGGTGGTGTCTGCGGTCAGGCGCGACACCAGTTCGCCGGTTTTGGCTGTATCAAAAAACTCTGCCGACAATTTGGTCAGATGCGCAAACACATCCCTGCGCAGATCGGACACAACCCGTTCACCCAGCCAGATGACGCAATAGTAGCGCATGGAGCTTGAAAGCGCCAAAAGCGCTGCAATGGCAAACAATGCGTAAAAATAATTGTTGACCAGTGCACTGTCAGCCTTGCTGAACCCGTTATCGATCAGCGATCGCACTGCCAGTGGCAGCGACAGTGTTGTGATCGCTGCAAGCGCAAGAAACACAAGAGCACCAATTAGATGGCCCTTATATCGCATCACATAGGGCAGCAGGCGAGCCAGCGGCTTTAGACCGGACCTGTCTTTTGACTGATCAGCACCGGTCTGATCATTATTGATTTCTGAATTTTGATTGGTCACACCCGACTGCCAATGCCTTCTTGTCTTGCTTCAAACCTTCATGTATAGCCTGCGGCAGAAAAATCAAAGATGGCTTATGGCGTTCTCACCATTTGGTGGCAAAATAATCATCTTTACTATCAAAAACAGTCCGGCACACATGCAATCCATTTGAGAGCATGGTCCGGCTTGATTTCAGGACTAAAGACATGAAAGCCGATATTCATCCCGACTACCACACAATCAAAGTGGTTATGACCGACGGCACAGAATACGAAACCAGATCAACCTGGGGCAAGGAAGGGGACGTTATGAATCTCGACGTTGACCCAACTTCTCATCCTGCATGGACTGGTGGTGGTGGACAAATGCTTGACCGTGATGGTCGCGTGTCCAAATTCAACAAGAAATTCGGTGCTTTGGGCATCTAATTCCTACTCTGTTTGAATTTCAAAACCCGTTGGTGAAAACCGGCGGGTTTTTTTGGTAACAGAGCACAAGTCAACTTTGACGGTGGCTGAGCCAGTTGCTTAGTGCAGCATTGACGTCGCCCGGCGCTTCCAGGGTGGACAAATGACCTGCACCGGGAATCTTAACCAGTTGGCTGTTGGGAATCTCCTTTGCCATTTCATCATGCCATTGGGGCAGACACAGCTTGTCTTCCTGTCCGCAAAGCACTAATGCAGGAACCTGGATTTGCGCCAGATACGGACGCGAAGATTGGCGCGACATTAGCGCATTCTGCTGCCTCTTGTAGACATCCAGCCCATGGCGCTCGGCCATTGAAACAGCGAGTTCCACCAATTGGGGGGTTTGGTTTTGAGGGGCGAGATAGAGACCGGCCAGTTCGCTGCGAGTAAGTTCTGCGACTCCCCGACTTTCAGCGTCCACAATCTGACGGCGACGGTTGGACTTGCGCGCGGAGTCATCCGGGCCCGGATTGGAGTCCAGTATCGCCAGGCGTTCGATCCGATCAGGAGCCCAGCGTGCCATATTCAGCGCTAATGCACCGCCCATGGACAGGCCCGCCAGGGCAAAGCGTTGAAACCTGGTGTTGCCTAGAACCGCAGCCGACATGTCTTCAAATGTCGACCAGGCCCCCAGATCTGGGATTTCGATGGCATACTGCCCCTCCAGAGCCTTCACCTGCGGGGCAAACAGCCGTTCATCACAAAGCAGGCCGGGCAGGAAAATTACCCCGTCAAAACTTGGCTTCTCAATCTTGTTGGAATCGGGCTTGTCAGACACGGGCTGATGCCAGTGCAGCACCCTCACTCAGCGTGGCCAGCTTTGCATAAGCAATTTCGGGGTCGACTGAGCCAAATCCAGCAAATGTGCCAAACCCGCAATCTGAACCTGCAATGACCCGGTCAGAACCAATTATATTGGCAAACCGCTCCACCCTTTGGGCAACAACTTCTGGATGTTCAATGAAATTGGTAGTTGTGTCGACCACACCGGGCATCAGGACTTTGTCGTCGGGGATCTCATTGCGCCGGTCGCGAAACACCGTCCATTCATGCGCATGGCGAGGATTGGACGTTTCAAACAGAATCGTGCGGGCATCCACCTTCATCAGGGTTGGAAACACAGTATCCATATCAATGTCACAGCAATGGGGACCTTCATAATTGCCCCAACAGATATGCACCCTGACGCGGTCGCCGGGCACGTTTTGGAGCGCGTGGTTCAGCGCTTCCACGTGCATGTCAGCGATCTTGATGAATTCCGCATCAGACATATCTGAAAACAGCATATGTCTGGACAGGGCCAGGTCCGGGCAGTCCAGCTGCAATTCAAGACCTGCGCCAACTATCGTTTCATATTCCTCGCGCATGGCATCCGCGAGTGCGGCAAGATATTTTTCACGATTTGGATAATGCACATTTTGCAGGAACAGCGAGATCACGCCGGGTGATGCAGCATTCATGAACCCCCGCGTCACACCATGCTTGTCCATCGCTGCCTTGAGATTGGCGATATCCTTGTTCAGTTCATCCTGCCCCCTGGAAACGACATCGCCAGTACATTGGGGACGTGCATAGGTTGGTGTACCCCCGCTTTCCGCGATGCGCTTCAAAAAGCCCGGATACATTTTCAGATCTGCAGGTGCGTTGCGCTCGCTATCGCCCGAAAAACCCCTGTAGCGATCTTTCACATATGTTGCATAGGAGATTTTTGAGGTCTCGCCATCCGAGACTATATCAATTCCCGCCTCGACCTGACGGCGCACAGTTTCATCCACAGCTTCGGTCATTGCCGTATCAAATTCCCCCTGATCGAAAGGTTCCTCCTTCTCGCGGGCAAATATGAAATCCACCACCTTTTGGGTTCGCGGCAATGATCCCACATGGCTGCTCAATATCTTGGTCATGGTTTCAGGCTCCTGTGACTGTCCCATTGGAGTGTGTGATGTGCATCCAGATCTGCAGGCTGCAAGGGCAGCAGATCTGTCGAAATTTCAGTCAAGATCGGTTGCTGTTGGACCTGCGGGATCATCAGTTTTGATCACCCTGAACAGGCTCGACCGGCCTGTCATGGCCGGTTGCAAAGTGTAGGTGAAGGCCGGTGGAACGGCGCAGGTATCGCCCGGAGCAAGGGTCCGGGATTTTCCATCCCAGTTAAAAGACCAATGACCTTCCTGGATCATCAAAATGTGGTGACGGTCTGTGGCGCCCTGTGGCCCCTGCAGGGAGCTGCGGGTGATAAACTCTACCTCAAAACCCGGCCTGTCTCGAATCAGTGCCTGTTCGCCAATGACCGGTGCGGGGCCGTTCGCTGCCAATGCCATCATGTCATTATAGCGCCCGATATAGTGTGGAACGACCTCTTCAACTGGCACTTCGGGATAATTTGCGAGGTCCTTGTCGGTGAGCAAGTTCATCGGCTTGATTCCTTCCGGCAAAAACTCGCCCTTTTTAGTGTCATAGAGCTTACCCGTTTCAGCTAAAACAAGACCATGATCAGCAGCGTCCTCAATCACCTGTGGCGCCCATATCACGCCACCGCCTGCATCATCGCCGCCCAAGATGGCCATGATCATGCCGTAGTCGGTGCCGATGTTTTCAAAGCCGCGAAAAATCCCGGTTGGGATGTTGAATATGTCTCCTTCTTCGAGCACGACTTCACCGGCAGTGCCGTAGCGGCCCCAGAAAAAGCGCCAACGACCTTTGTGCACGTAAAAGACTTCGGCCGTGCGATGGCTGTGCAGGGAGTTGCGGCATTTCGGTGGCTGGCCGGCGGCCCCAATATTGAAACCGGGCGTGTCCTTGATATGAACATGCTGATCTGCAGATTCAGAGACACCACCACCAATAATTGTGAAATTTTCCTTCTGATCCGAGCCAGGTGTGTGGGCATCGATAAAGGCCGTTTTGCAAGGCACCAGATCGCCATAGCGCACGATCCGGGCTTCCATTTCAGCTTCACTCAAGCTTTCACTCATGACAGTTCACCACTTTGCATCAAGATCTGTTTCCAGATTGCCACTTCATCATACAGGGCGTATTCGCGCCTTATGCCTTCTCCATTTGCACCAAATGGTCCAAACTCCGCATGGCACATTCCCATAACATGAACGGGCGCACCTGTTGGCTGACCGAAAGTCCCCCAACCGGAATGCACGCCATCGAGCGACCAGCGGATTGCTGCCCGCGGCGACAGCAGATCTGCGTCCATGCCAATTTGGTGATGGATCTTGAATTCCGCATCGGGAAAGGATGACCGCAACCCCAGCCAGAACGCATCAACTGCAGCAAAAGACAATCCCGATGATGCACCCGCATATTCCGTGGTCACAGCTCGGTCGTAAACTTCATTTATAATGCTGAACTCGCCAGCCATAAGACGGTTCAGCACGTCTGCATACTTTTTACCCCAACCATTGTCATTGCCAGAGCAGTGATAACCGCCATCAACGTCCATTTCAGGGGTAAACGGACGCACACAAGACTGCGGGCCGCCCTCACTGATAATCAGATTGGCGGCATATTGTTTTGGCTCCATTCCCAGCTGGCGAACAATGCCACCATAGTCGCGCACCAGCCACTCATCAAAAATTGTATTGTCCTTGGCCGCGCAGTCCGCAATGACCCGCACCTTGTAGGTTTTCCCAGTGGCAGGACCGAAAGCACCGTCACGGCTGTGTGTTGCCTGGGATATGATGCGGTGTGAGGACAACAGGCCGCTATCCGGATCGCCGGACCAGATGACATCTTCACCGAATAGCTGCCGGTCCGGAAATTCATGACAGGTTGCCATCGTTGCAGCAATAACAGCCTGATTGCCCCGTTGAATTCCCATCGGTGAACGAACTGGAATATCGGGCGCATAATAATGGTTGAGTGTGCCAATGCCCCGGCTTTCCCAGATTTCGTTGGTGATCCCGATTATGTAGTCGGGAAAGTCTTTCCATTGCTGGGAGAAACCTTTGATGGTCACGTGTAATTCCCTTAATCCGCTGTCCAGCCGCCATCGATAAGCAGGCTCGTTCCCGTTACAAGCGCAGAAGCATCACTTGCCAGAAACAAAACCGCACCCATGATGTCTTCAATTTCTCCGACGCGACCAAGCTTGATTTTCTCTTCAAGCCACGCAACCCGTTCCGGATTGTCAAATGTGCTTTCGGTCATTGGTGTTCGAATGAAGGTCGGGCAGATCGTGTTAACCCGAATGTTATGAGCAGCCAGTTCGATGGCCGACGCTTTGCTCACGCCTTCTATGCCAAATTTGGAACCACAATAGACAGCCCGGTCTATGCCACCAACATGGCCCATCTGGCTGGACGTGTGGATGATTGACCCACCCCGTCCGTTCGTGATCATGCCCTTCGCCACCTCCTGGGCGACAAAAAAAGCAGCTTTCAGGTTAAGGTCTGTGATCAGGTCGAAATTTTCCGGTGTCACATCAACATAGGGCATTGGCTGGTTGGTGCCGGCATTGTTGAAAAGAATATCGAACGGACCGTTCTTTGAAACAGCTTCAATCATGGCTTCGTGGTCGCCCACATCCATTGAGATGCCTTCGGCGGAATATCCTGCGTCGGCCACCTGGGCGGCGGCATCCCGGATTTCCTCCAGATTGCGAGCAGCCATCACGACATGAGCCCCGTGTTCGGCCAAAGCCATTGCGCCACCAAGCCCGATACCACGCGAGGCCCCGGTTACAAGGGCACGCTTGCCGTCAAGCTGGAAGGTCGGAGTGCGTGGAAGATTAGTCATATACTATCCAATTTTTCGGGACAATCCTGTCCTATCC
>JBPCWM010000042.1:0-2698 GCA_051009515.1 Rhizobiaceae bacterium
ATTATGTTGTGGGAAATCCTCCCCAACGTGCGCGGGCCTCTGATCGTCGATTTCTGCCTGCGTATTGGTTACACGACCATCTTACTTGGAACTCTTGGCTTCTTCGGTCTCGGTGTGAGTCCGGAAAGCCCTGATTGGGGTCAGACCATTAATGAGGGTAGAAAGTTGCTTTCGATCTATCCGCACTTGGCCTTGCCGCCTGCCCTGGCATTGATGTCATTGGTGCTGGGCTTGAACCTGCTGGCCGATGGCCTGCGTGAAGAATCACTTAAGGATTAGGAGAGAACAGATGGAACCGATCCTGGAAATCGAAGACCTCAACATCTCCTTTTTTGTGCGCGCGGGTGAAATCCCTGCCGTCATGGACTTTTCATGCAAGGTGATGCCTGGGGAAACTATGGGGCTGGTGGGTGAATCCGGTTGCGGTAAATCCACGGTCGCGCTTGGCATTATGCGCGATATGGGAAATCGCGGCAAAATCGTCGGCGGCACCATCAAGTTCCATGGTCGTGATATGGGAGATATGTCGGATGAGGAGCTGCGCGATATTCGCGGTTCGAAAATCGCGATGATCTATCAGGAGCCTATGGCTTCTCTAAACCCGGCAATGAAAATCGGCAAGCAGCTTATGGAAGTGCCTATCATCCACGAAGGCGTCTCCAAGCAAGAGGCCTATAAACGTTCTCTGGAGATGCTGGATTCTGTGAAGCTGCCTGATCCAGCACGCGTCATGGATTCCTACCCGCACCAGATTTCAGGTGGACAACAACAACGTATTGTTATTGCGATGGCCTTGTTGTCAAAGCCTGATTTGTTACTGCTTGATGAGCCAACAACAGCTCTCGATGTGACGGTTGAGGCAGGTATCGTGGAGCTTATCAAGGAGCTCAGCCGCGAAACTGGCACTTCGATGCTGTTTATCTCCCATAACCTCGGGCTTATTCTTGAAACCTGTGACCGCATCACAGTCATGTATTCTGGTGAAGCTGTGGAAACGGGCACTGTGAACGAAGTGTTCGACCACATGCGCCATCCCTATACGCAGGGGTTGTTTAACTCCATCCCCTTGCCTGGCGCTGACAAAAATGCACGTCCTCTAATCTCCATTCCAGGGCAATTGCCATTGCCTATGGAGCGTCCGCGCGGGTGCAATTTTGGTCCGCGCTGTGACCGATACGTAGAAGAAGAGTGCAATGCCGGACCGGTGCGCATGCAACCCATTCCAGGCGAGCCTGATCACATGTCACGGTGTGTACGGATCAGCGAAATTGACTGGGATGAAGAGCCAGAACGTCGCTTGGTCGAAGATCCAGCAAAGCCAGGCGATGTTGTCCTCGATATCCGGGATCTCAAAAAGTATTACGATGTTGCAGCCAACAAAATATTTGGCGGTGGTGACACACGAACGGTGAAGGCCAATGAAGCAATAACCTTCCAGGCGCGTGAGTCTGAAACGGTTGCTATCGTAGGAGAATCTGGATGTGGTAAATCTACCCTTGCGAAGGTGCTGCTTGGACTTGCGACCGCAACGGCTGGTGTCGTCACCCTGGGCGATGAGGAAATTCATGATACGGAAGTGAATGATCGCGCAACGAAAACCGTTGCCGCCGTGCAAATGGTGTTTCAAAACCCATTTGACACGTTGAATCCAAGTCACACAATTGGCTCGCAAATCATTAGAACACTTGAGAAATTCAAGATCGGCGCCGATCAAGAAGAACGCCGCGAGCATATGCTTGAATTGCTTGATTTGGTGAAGCTTCCGCGTGCTTTCGCAGAACGTATGCCACGCCAATTGTCAGGTGGGCAAAAACAACGTATCGGCGTTGCCCGCGCATTTGCTGGTCGGCCGCAGGTTGTTGTGGCGGATGAGCCTGTCTCTGCGCTGGATGTCTCCGTTCAAGCTGCCGTCACCGAACTGCTGATGGATATTCAGCGTGAAGCCAAGACAACGATGTTGTTTATCAGCCATGACTTGTCCGTGGTGCGTTACATCGCCGACCGAGTGGTGGTTATGTATCTGGGCCACATTGTTGAACAAGGCACAACCGATGAGATTTTCTCACCGCCGTATCACCCGTATACAGAAGCACTGCTTTCGGCCATTCCAATTGCTGATACCAGTGTTGAGAAAAAGCACATTGTGCTGGATGGTGATATCCCTTCAGCCATGAACCCACCAACAGGGTGCCCATTCCAGACCAGGTGCGGATACAAAGACCAGGTACCAGGCGGCTTATGCGAAACTGAAGTCCCCGATGTTGTAAAGTTCCCAGGTGGCCATAGCATTAAGTGTCATCTATCCAACAGCGTGTTTAAAGACATGGGCGAAGTCATCAGTTTCGGCAAGTCGAATTCTTCAAAGAAGGCAAAAAGCACCCCGCAAAAAAGCGACAAGCCAGCACCTAAGGCACCTGCAGCAATCAAATCAACCCAAAGTAAAGACTATGATGGTGATGGTGTCGTTGAAGGTGTTAACGAAGGCACGAAACCAAAACTGCTCAAGCAAGCACGCAGCGGCAGGGCCGATGACCTTAAGAAGATCAAAGGCGTTGGGCCAAAACTTGAAAACTTGCTCCACAGCCTTGGCGTTTTTCACTTCGATCAGATATCCAAGTGGACCGAACAAGAAGTCGCTTGGGTTGACGCTAATCTTGAAGGGTTTAAAGGCCGCGTGAGCCGAGATCATTGGGTGCGC
>JBPCWM010000043.1:0-17180 GCA_051009515.1 Rhizobiaceae bacterium
TGATACGCGCGGCCAAGCGTGCCAACCCGGTGACAATAAAAACCTTCCTGCCCGAAGATGAAAAAGTCGGTGATTTGACGGTTGCCACCTATCTTGCACGCCTTGCTACTGAAGCGACGACCATCATCAACGCCGAGGACTACGGGCGCTCAATTTATGATCTGGCGACCCGTCGCAATCTGATTGGCATTGGCGAAGACATGGTCAATATCGCCTTTGATGCACCGGTGGACATGACCCCCAATGTCCAGATCGAAGATGCAGAACGGCGGTTGTTCGAACTCGCTGAAACCGGGCGCTATGATGGTGGTTTCAACGACTTTGGCAGTGCTGTGGGCAGTGCCATCGATATGGCCAGTGCAGCGTTTCAGCGCGACGGACACCTTTCCGGTGTAGCGACAGGCCTGCAATCACTGGACCAGAAAATGGGCGGGTTGCAACCGTCCGACCTCGTGGTGCTGGCCGGACGCCCAGCCATGGGCAAGACTTCTCTTGCCACCAATATTGCCTTCAATATTGCGGAAGCTTACGAGCCGGAAGTTCAGCCCGATGGCACGTCAAAGTCTGTCAATGGAGGCGTGGTTGGTTTCTTTTCGCTGGAAATGGCCGCCGAACAACTGGCAACGCGCATCATTGCCGAGCAGACAGAGATTTCTTCATCAAAAATTCGGCGCGGCGAAATCAATGATACAGAGTTTGAAAAACTCGTAGCCTGTTCGCAAATGATGCATCGCATTCCACTCTATATAGACCAGACCGGCGGTATATCCATTGCCCAACTTTCAGCACGCGCTCGGCGCCTGAAACGCCAAAGGGGGCTGGATGTTCTGATCATCGACTATATCCAGTTGATGCAAGGCAACAAGCGCACTGACAATCGGGTTCAGGAGATCACTGAAATTACCACCGGCCTGAAGGCGTTGGGTAAAGAACTCAATGTTCCCATCATCGCTCTTTCTCAATTGTCACGTCAGGTAGAGAATCGCGAAGACAAGAGACCACAACTGGCTGATCTGCGTGAATCAGGTTCGATCGAACAGGATGCCGATGTGGTCCTGTTCGTCTATCGAGATGAATATTATGCAGAACGGTTGATGAACGACACTGAAAGTAAAGAGTATGAAAAGCAAGTCCAGCGCTACGAAAATGCGCGCGGCAAGGCTGAAGTCATTATTGCAAAGCAGCGCCACGGACCAACGGGAACCGCCCATCTTGCTTTCCAGCCGGAATATACAAGATTTACCGATCTGATGGACGAAGACCGCCTGCCCGAACGCTTTGAGTAATCCGTGACTGTTGATCCTGATCTTGCGGGTGGCAGACTGACCATCGATCTGAACGCACTTGTGTCCAACTGGCAGTTGCTGGGTGAACGGGCCCGGTCTGCCGAGTGCGCAGCCGTTGTCAAAGCCAATGCCTATGGATGCGGGATCGAGCCGGCCGTTGCCGCTCTCAGCAATGCAGGATGCAAGACATTCTTTGTTGCGTTGCCGCAGGAGGGCCTCCGCGTCAAACACACCGTACCATCTGCCAGATGTTTCGTATTGAACGGACTTTTTGAATCTGCGGTGAAGACCTATGCAGCAGCCGGTCTTACACCCATTCTCGGAAGCCTTGAAGAAATTGCCGTTTGGGCCGCATTCGCAAGACAATCCAGCGCGCGCCAACCATGCGCTATCCATTTTGATTCAGGAATGACCCGCCTTGGCCTGTCCCTGAGTGATCTGAAAACCTTTGTGGATGATGCCACTCTCAATGACCCTCTGGACGTGCAACTCTTTATGACCCATTACGCATGCGCAGATGATGTGGGGCATCCCCAAACACAGCAGCAGCGGCAAAAATTCATGGAAGCAGCCAAGTTGCTGCCGGGTGTTCCCCGCTCGGCGGCCAATTCCGCCGCTGATCTGCAGATGGAAGGGCATGAGTTTGAGCTGGTCCGGCCCGGTGTCGCCCTTTATGGCGGGGAAGCACTCAATGATACTCCAAACCCGATGCAACAGGTCGCCAAGCTGGAAGCCCGCATTGTGCAGATCCGAAACGCCAGGGCAGGTGATGCCGTGGGCTATGGAGCGGCTGAAATTCTGACACGGGACAGGCGTATTGCCTATGTCTCCGTTGGCTATGCTGACGGTTATTTTCGGGCTGCTAGCAATACCGGTGTTGCCATGCGTGAAATCGCGCCACCTGCCGTGGCGGCCTATCAAGGTCAGATCATCAATGGAATTGGCCGCATTTCCATGGATTTGAGCGCGTTTGATGTCTCTGACATTCCCAGCTCGGAAATTGCCGCAGGAAACTGGATCGAGTTGTTTGGCGATGTGGTGCATGTAGATGATGTTGCGCGTGCAGCAGGCACAATCGGATACGAATTACTGACCGGGCTGGGCAACCGCTATTCTCGTACCTATGTTGGTGGCGATGGCTAGTCCCAAAATCCAGTTCGTTTGCCAAAATTGTGGCGGCACCCACCCGCGCTGGTCCGGTCGCTGTGATGCCTGCGGGGAATGGAACACGCTTGTGGAGGAAAGCCCCAATACGGGCGTTGCCACTGGTCCGGGTAAGCCAACCCGAAAGGGACGCGTGGTCCCGCTGGAACCACTCAATGGCGAAGCGAAGAGCGAGCCACGCGTGGAAACCGGCATTGCCGAGTTCGACCGCGTGACAGGTGGTGGACTTGTTACAGGGTCTGCCCTGCTTGTTGGAGGGGATCCTGGAATTGGAAAATCCACATTGCTGATGCAAGTCTCCGCCTCGCTCGCCAGCAATGGCCACGGCGTCATTTATGTCTCTGGAGAAGAAGCCGTGGCTCAGGTCCGGCTGCGTGCACAAAGATTGGGTGCGGCCAATTCACCTGTCCAACTGGTGGCAGAAACCAATGTGGAAAATATCATTTCAACGCTGGAGGCCAACGGAAAGCCAGCGCTGGTCGTTATCGACTCCATACAGACGCTTTGGACCGACAGGATCGAATCCGCTCCAGGCACAGTCAGTCAGGTGCGCAGTTCCGCGCAAGCGATGATCCGATATGCCAAACAGTCGGGATCAGCCGTTGTGCTGGTGGGCCATGTGACCAAAGAGGGTCAGATTGCCGGTCCTCGCGTTGTGGAACATATGGTGGATGCCGTTTTGTACTTTGAAGGTGAAGGCGGACACCATTTCCGCATTCTTCGCGGTGTCAAAAACCGCTTCGGCCCGACCGACGAGATTGGCGTCTTTGAAATGTCGGATCAGGGCTTGCGTGAAGTTGCCAACCCTTCCGAACTATTCCTGGGTGATCGCCACCGTGCAGCCCCGGGTGCGGCGGTGTTTGCCGGCATTGAAGGGCGCCGCCCGGTTCTGGTGGAAATTCAGGCCCTGGTGGCCGAATCACCTCTCGGCACACCACGACGAGCGGTCGTTGGATGGGACAGTGCCCGCCTGTCGATGATTTTGGCCGTTTTGGAGGCCCATTGCGGTGTGCGGCTTGGTGGTCATGATGTTTATCTCAATGTGGCAGGTGGATTCCGCATATCCGAGCCTGCAGCCGACCTTGCAGTAGCAGCGGCTCTTGTTTCTTCTCTCTCCAACAAACCTCTGCCCGACAATTCAGTCTTCTTTGGGGAAGTCAGTCTTTCCGGGCATTTGAGACCAGTATCCCAGGCTGCCGCCCGATTGAAGGAAGCCGGCAAGCTTGGATTTGAACAAGCCAGCTACGCCAAGGGCAGCGAAATGGTCAAACAATCCGGTATGCGCCTCAATACGCTAACGACTCTTGCAGATCTTGTGGTTGAAATCGCATCTAACAGCAACGAACTCTTGCCCCAATCGGGCGTTACTGGCACATAGTGCCGGTTAACGAGACAAGGCGAATTCCATGTCCATTACTTTGCTCGACGGCATTCTGGTCGTCATCATGCTGATATCAGCCATTCTGGCTATGATCAGGGGTTTTTCCCGGGAAGTGTTGTCCATTGTTTCCTGGGTAACGGCTGCAGTGGCTGCTGCAACATTCTACAAGGCTCTCAGCCCCACTATTTCAGGTCTGGTGCCCAGCATCGCCGCCAATGCACTTGTCGCTGATGCTATTTCAGCGGCAATCGTATTTTTGGTCGTGCTGGTTGTTGTCAGCTACATAACCATGTTGCTGGCTGATCTGATAATTGACAGCCGTATCGGAGTTCTGGACCGAACACTGGGCTTCATATTTGGTGCAGCGCGCGGTGCCTTGCTGGTGATCATCACCTTAATGGGCTTTTTGTGGCTGGCGCAGGAACAGGAGCCCAAGTGGGTGGCGGACGCGAAGTCCAAACCCATGCTGGTGGCGATTGGCACCAATATTCGCGACGCCTTGCCTGAAAATCTGGAAGAAGTGATCAAGCGCTTCTTCAACGAAGACGATACCGAAAAGAAGGAAGGCGAACAGGACAGCGATCAGAAAACCTGATTTCTGCCTCCGTCACATTCCAGGGAACCGAGACATGCTGTTGGACAAATTTCACGAAGAATGTGGTGTCTTTGGTATCTATGGCCATGCAGATGCCGCAGCGCTGACAACTTTGGGACTACACGCCCTGCAGCATCGGGGACAGGAAGCCTCTGGGATTGTCACACTGGACGGGGGAACATTTCACGCTGAGCGCCATGTGGGCCTGATCGGTGATACATTCACAAAGCCGTCAGTCATTGCCAGACTACCCGGCAGTTGCGCCATTGGCCACAACCGTTATTCCACCACAGGTGGAGAGGGCATGCGCAATGTGCAGCCGTTTTTTGCAGATTTTGCCGGTGGCGGTTTTGCCGTTGCCCACAATGGCAATTTGACCAATGCAGCGACAATTCGCGGGCAATTGCAAAAGCGCGGTGCCATTTTCCAGTCCACATCCGACACAGAAGTCATCCTGCATTTGATCGCGATGAGCGAAGAAAAGCGGCTGGTCGCGAAGCTGACAGATTCGGTAAAGCAGCTTGAAGGTGCATTCTCGCTGGTTGCCCTTTCGGGCAAAAAACTGATCGGCTGCCGCGATGCACTTGGAGTGCGCCCGCTCGTACTGGGGGATGTTGACGGGTCCTATGTATTGGCGTCAGAAACCTGTGCGCTTGACATTATTGGTGCCCGTTTCGTGCGTGATGTTGAACCGGGCGAAATGGTTGTCATCAATGAGCAGGGTATTGAAAGCCATTTTCCCTTTGAAAAACAAAAACCGCGTTTTTGTGTCTTTGAATATGTTTATTTTGCCCGACCTGATTCTACCGTTCAGGGTGAAAACGTCTACAATGTACGCAAGCAGATTGGTGAAGAACTGGCGAAAGAATCTCCGGTTGATGCGGACATCGTGGTTCCTGTGCCTGATTCCGGAACACCGGCAGCCATTGGATTTGCACAAGCGGCAAACCTTCCCTTCGAACTGGGTATCATCCGCAACCACTATGTTGGCCGTACTTTTATTGCCCCCACCGACAATATCCGCCATATGGGTGTGAAGCTGAAACACAATGCCAATCGCCGGTTGATCGAGGGCAAGCGGGTTGTTTTGGTTGATGATTCCATCGTGCGTGGTACGACCAGCCAAAAGATTGTCGCCATGGTGCGTGATGCAGGTGCCCGAGAGGTGCATATGCGTATTGCCAGCCCACCGACGGCTTCAAGTTGCTTTTACGGGGTCGATACGCCGGAAAAACAAAAACTCTTGGCTTCCCGTATGAGCACGGAGGAAATGGCGGACTTCATAAAGGTTGATTCGCTCGCCTTCCTGACTATTGACGGTCTTTACCGCGCCGCAGGAGAAGCCAACCGCGACAATGAATCTCCGCAATTCTGCGATGCCTGTTTCACCGGCGAATACCCCACCAGCCTGACGGATCGCGAAGGCATCGACATTGATGGCGTGGACAACGTGCGCCCAATCTCTCTTCTGTCAGGTGGACGCTGACCCATGGCCGGTGAAAAACCTCTGGACGGGCGTATAGCCTTGGTCACAGGTGCCTCGCGGGGTGTCGGATATCAAGCCGCACTGGGCTATGCCAAAGCTGGCGCCCATGTCGTTGCCCTGGCGCGAACAGTCGGTGGTCTGGAAGAACTGGACGACGACATTTCAGCCAATGGTGGAACCGCCACGCTGGTCCCCGTCAACATTACCGATTTTGATGCGCTGGACCGTCTCGGTGCGAGCATTCATGAACGCTGGGGCAAGCTGGATGTCTTGCTGGGCAATGCAGCAACACTTGGTGTGCTCACCCCATTGGCGCAAAACAAACCATCCATTTTTGAAGAACTCTTTGCGATCAATGTCACCGCAAACTACCGTTTGATCCGTTCGCTCGACCCACTTCTTCAGGCGTCTGACGCCGGGCGCGCTATTTTCATCTCGTCGGGTGCGGCACAATCCGCTCCGGCCTATGTCGGCCCCTACTCCGCCTCCAAGGCCGCGCTTGAAGTTTTGGTCAAAAGCTATGCCAAGGAGGTGCGGCTCACCCCGGTCAAGGCCAATCTGGTAAACCCCGGCACCCTGCGCACCAAGATGCGGGCGCAATATGCACCGGGTGAAGATCCCATGGACCTGCAGCCACCGGAGGCTTTGGTCCCAACCCTGCTGAAACTGGCCTCACCAGATTTGGAAGAAACCGGTCTGATCTATGATTTTCCCGACCAGCGCTGGCAGGACAGCTGATGGTTCCGATGTTTTCCATAAATTAACCATGCAAGGACATGCTGGCTGCATCGTACAGGAGTAGCCGCCATGAAACGGGAAGCAGAAACCGTATCCTTAACTCGCAAAAGGGAAACCAATATTGTTGGAGATGATCGCTATCTCACTGAAATGACAGAGAGACTAAAGAAACTGCGCGCCCTGATGGGAGAGCAGGAATCCCGCAAAGGAGCAACCAAACGCTGGCTTGGGCGCTACGACCCCAGCGGCGAAGCCTGACACAATCCCGTATATCCCTGCACTTCCATCAGTTCCTGTTCCCCGCTACTGTGTTGACAGATCCTTCAACACTCGTGGGCTTCGGGGTGTCGTAACCTCACACTAGGCGGCAGACATTGGCCGCAACAGTGTCTCCTCTACCCTCGGGTCGGGGAGGCCTTGGCGCATGTCCAAGAAGCTCCCTTCGGGGAAATTCCAAAGGCCATGGCAATCGTCCTAGTGCGATTTACGAACTCCCCGGCTGCCAGGGTTCTGGCAGCCGTTTTCTTTTTGAAAACCGAGGGATAAACCATGAATACCGACTATAATTTCTGGCGTGATCTGTTCGACACCTACCAGTCTTTTTCTCAAATAGTGCAAATCCTCTGGGTCATCGTACCCCCGACATTCGTGCTGTTACTCACCGCGCTGGCCCTGTTGCGACCGGGACGCAATCGAAAGCGGGTTGAGGCATTGCAGGTGTTGACCACCCACGGCCCAATTTGGGTGGAATCGCTGCAAGCCTGCTGTCTTCAAAGGGACAATCTGGTGAAGAAGGAGGCAATCGACGATCGGCGCAATTCACCAACTGCTCAATTGTTACCATGGCGAGGCAATCATTGATGATCCACCAAAAAACAGAGAGGCAAGCGGAATAACAGCGACGGGTCAGCGGTGAGAAACACCAGTTGGACGGGGCCAATTGGCAACAATTTCACCTAAATGTGATATTCTCAACCGTTATATGGTTGACGAGTATATGCTCGTCCACCATATAGTGTGCCAATCAAACTAACTGGTGTACTGCACACCGGAGAGATGCGCATGAATGTAAAGACACTTTGCCTGGCTATCTTGCGGTGTGGAGATACCACCGGATACGAAATTCGCAAATTGGTGTCCGATGGTCATTTCAGCCATTTCGGTGATGCCAGCTATGGATCGATCTACCCTGCCCTCAATCGAATGGACGCTGAAGGCCTTGTCACCAGTCGTGAAGAGGCTCAGGAGGGCAAACCCAATCGCAAGGTTTATTCCATTACAGAAGCCGGATTGGAGGAGTTTCTCGAAGCCCTGTCAAAACCCGCCCAAAAAGACATTTTCAAGAGCGAATTTCTGCTCCTGGCCATGTGTGCCGAACTGATGAAACCGGAAGATGTCAGCCGCGCTATCGACATGCAAATTGAGAACATAAAGACCGAATTGGAAATTATCGAATCCGGGGTCAAGGAAGTAGATACGCAGGGAGCCGACTGGGTCGGTGAATATGGCCGCACCTGCCTGTCTTCCGGACTTGATTACCTGAACAAAAACCGAGAGAAGCTCGAAGCAATTGCAGGCACTGGTCTGTCAACCCTTCCTCTCCCAATGGCAGCGGAATAGGAGCCGCACATTTCATGAAATTTCGTGGATCACACCTCGTGGCGCTGGCTATTCTTGCCGGCATTGGTGGATGGATGTTCACCGGCGAACTGATCGAGGGCGGGAAAGCAGACCCGAATGCAGAAACAATTGCCGAACGAGAAGCCAAGCTAACCAGCACAGCCTTTCGGGTGCGCGTCGAGGAAGTGCAGCCGAGCGAACGGATCAAAACCCTGTCAGTGCGGGGCCGGACGCAGGCCAACGTCGTTGTCAGCATTCGCGCTGAAACCGATGGCACCGTGGAAGCTCGTCCTGTCTCCAAGGGCCAAATGGTGCAGCCGGGCGACTTGCTCTGCGTCATCGACAAGGGCATTCGTGAAACAGAACTGGCGCGGGCCAAGGCCCTGCTGACCCAGACCGAACTGGATTATGAAGCCAACAGGCAATTGGTCGACAAGGGATTTGCAACCACCACAAGACTGCGCAATCTTAAGGCGCTCTATGATGCAGCTGTGGCTTCAATTGCTGCTGCAGAACAGGAATTGGCCCGCACCGAAGTGCGAGCCACAGTTGCCGGTCAGGTACAGCTCCCTTATGCGGAAATTGGGGACAATCTCTCCAAGGGCAATGTGTGTGTGACCCTTATGGACACTGACCCCATGTTGTTTTCCGGGCAAGTGCCAGAGCGTGACGTTTCGGCTCTGCAGACAGGCAAGTCTGCAAGTGTCAAACTGATTTCAGGCGAAACCGTTGAGGGCAATATCAGATATATCTCCCCGGTAGCAGACCCGAACACCCGCACCTTCAATATTGAAGTTGAGATACCCAACACCGATCGCAAATTGAGGGATGGATTAACAGCAACTGCGGAAATCAAACTGAACCCGGTCAAGGCTTTCATGGTTGATCCGAGCTGGTTGACGCTGGCTGATGACGGGCGCATCGGAGTGCGTTCGGTAACTTCGGAAAACAGGGTGGCTTTCAATCCCGTAACCATTATTGCGATGGATGAAAAGCAAGCTTGGGTCGATGGACTTGAACCGGGACTCAAGGTCATTACGCTGGGGCAGAATTTTGTTGATGCCGGTGAACTTGTTGACCCCGTAACGCCAGAGCAGCTGAAAGCTTTGCAGAGCGCCTCGACGCGCCAGCAAGTGGAGCCGCAATCATGACCAACGCACTTGCAGTCATACTGAATAGGCCCAAAACGGTCCTCACGATGATGCTGGTGATGATTATCGCCGGCGTGTACACCTATGTCTACATTCCGAAGGAAGCTCAGCCCGACATTGATGTACCGGTCTATTTTGTTTCCGTCGCCCAGCAGGGAATCTCCCCCGATGATGCTGAACGCCTGCTTGTTCGTCCGATGGAAAGCAAGCTGCGCGGCCTGGAAGGCTTGAAGGAGATCACAACAGTCTCCTCACAAGGCAATGCAGTTGCGGTGCTCGAATTCACCATTGATACTGACAAAGACAAGGTTCTCGCCGACATTCGCGACAAGGTGGATCAGGCAAAGGCCGAAATGCCATCTGACGCCGACGAACCCATCATCAATGAAACCAATTTTGCCCTGCAACCGACTATTATCGTTACCCTGTCAGGCAAGGTTCCAGAGCGCACGCTGTATCGCTTTTCAAGACGTCTGAAAGATGAGATTGAGGCTATCAGCACGGTGCGTGAAGCCACACTCTCAGGCAATCGCGAGGAAATGCTGGAAGTGGTTCTCGATCTGGCGCGCATGGAATCCTACAACATCACCCAGAGCGAATTGCTCAACGCACTCAGCCAAAACAATCAATTGGTTGCAGCTGGTCATATTGACAATGGCAGTGGCCGTTTCAACCTGAAAGTGCCGGGTCTGGTAGAATCCGCCCGCGATGTCTACTCCATTCCAATCAAACAGAATGGTGAGGCCGTTGTCACGCTTGGAGACGTGACAGAAATTCGACGCACCTTCAAAGACCCCTCCGCTTTTACCCGAGTAAACGGCGAACCGGCAATTGCCCTGCAGGTGGTCAAACGCATTGGTACCAATATTATCGAAAACAACCAGGCGGTTCGACAGGTCGTTGAGGAGTTTTCCAAGGACTGGCCGGAAACCATCAAGATAAACTATCTGCTGGATCAGTCGAGCTTCATTGGTGAAGTTCAAGGGTCCTTGCAGGCTTCAATCATGACGGCAATTGCACTTGTTCTGATTGTTGTTGTCTCTTCCCTTGGCCTGCGATCCGGACTGCTGGTGGGCCTTTCCGTTCCGGTCTCCTTCTCCGTTGGCTTCCTGATCCTCGGCACGGCCGGTATGACTGTCAACATGATGGTGCTTTTCGGCATGGTGTTGACCGTAGGCATGTTGGTTGATGGTGCCATTGTGGTTACCGAATATGCGGACCGAAAACTGGCCGAAGGCATGCCGCCATCACAAGCCTACACACGAGCAGCACAGCTGATGTTCTGGCCGGTCGTCTCGTCAACCGCAACAACGCTTGCAGCTTTCCTGCCACTGCTGTTGTGGCCGGGTGTGCCGGGCGAGTTCATGTCGTATCTGCCGATCATGGTGATCATCGTTTTGACCGCCTCACTGATGACGGCGCTGATTTTCCTGCCAACAGTTGGTGCAGCAACCGGATATCTGGCGGCCAAAATCGGCCGATTCGGTGGCGTATTCCTGACATCCCTGACCACAACGGCAATTCTGGCCTTCGCAGCCTTCGCACTGGCTGAAACCGGCATCACTTTCGGACTGGACTCGGTCATCGGGGCAACAGGCGCAGCAGTTCAAGGCACGGGAGCCCCAGGTACCGGAGCAAATATTGCTGCAATGACCGTTGCGCTGATTGTCGCCGCGATTTCATTTCCCGTGATGTTTAGCTTCCTGCGCTGGAGATCCAACAAGGAGAATGATGAAAACCCGGTCACCTTGATGTTCACCAGCCAAAAACCTCTCGATATTAAGGCTGTTCCAGGCGCGCTTGGGACGTATTTGCGTTTCCTGAAGTTTGCCTCGGGAAATCTTCTTGGCAATATCCTGGTGATTGGCACTGTGCTGTTCATCGCAAGCGCTGTGTTTGAACTGTTTAAAACCAATAGCAACGGCGTGGAGTTCTTTGTAGACGAGGAGCCGGATCAAGCGATTGTGCTGGTCTCTGCTCGCGGAAACCTGTCCGCCTCTCAAGTCCGCAATATTGTAGGCGAAGTCGAACGCATCGTGCTGACGGTCCCTGGAATTCGAAATTCCGTGATGACGGCTACAGCTCCCGGTGCCGGATCCGGTACAGGCAACCCAATTGGAGGAGTTCAGGATAAACCGGCTGATGTCGTTGGTGAACTGCAAATCGAGATGACTGATTTTTGCTGCCGCAGATTGGCCGTAGAAATCTTCAACGAGATACGTGAAAAGACTGCCGCCTTGCCCGGAGTGAAAGTTGAAGTTCGTAAGATCGAAGGCGGGCCACCGACCGGTAAGGATGTCCGCTTGCAAGTCAAGTCGACCAACTATGAAGACATGGTCGCGTCAGTCGATGTCGCGCGAGAATTCTTTGAATCGCTGACCGGAATCCAGGATTTGGAAGACGGCCGCCCCTTGCCGGGCATTGAGTGGGAACTGAGTGTCAACCGTGAAGAGGCCGGACGCTACAATGCCGGGATCGTGGCTATTGGATCGATGGTTCAACTTGTGACCACAGGTGTACCAATCGGCAAATACCGGCCTGACGATTCCGAGGACGAACTCGATATTCGCGTGCGTCTGCCCGTGGAGGAACGCAGCTTCGATTCACTCGACAAACTCAAGCTGCCGACCCCGCAGGGACAGGTTCCGCTGGCCAATTTTGTCGAGCGCTCCGCAAAACCCAAAGTGAGTTCAATAACCCGCAAGGACGGCCTGTATTCCATGGAGGTCAAGGCCAATATAATTCCCGGAACTATTGAGCTTATCAAATCTGAAAACAGGGAAAGAGCGATCACGCCTGATGACAAGGTGGCCGAGGTGCAAGCCTGGCTCGACAGCCAGACCTGGCCTGAAACCGTCCAGTTCGCATTTAAGGGCGGTGATGAAGAACAAAAAGAATCGGGAGAATTTCTCGGGAAGGCCGCCTTGTTAGCACTCTTCCTGATGTTCATCATTCTGGTCACTCAATTCAATTCCTTCTATCAAACGGTTCTGACGCTCTCTACGGTCATATTGGCCATCGTCGGAGTGCTCATCGGGTTGATGGTTACCGGGCAGAAGTTTTCTATAATCATGACAGGCACAGGAGTTGTGGCGCTGGCGGGTATTGTTGTGAACAACGCGATTGTTCTGATCGATACGTTCAATCGGCTGCGGGAAGAAGGTGTGGACATACGCGCTGCAGTGCTCAAGACTTCCGCCCAGCGCCTGCGGCCGATCATGTTGACAACGACCACCACGATTTTGGGTCTGGTGCCCATGGCGATGCAGATCAACATGAACTTCTTCGACCGAACGATTTCTTCGGGTGGTATTACTTCTGTTTGGTGGGTGCAATTGTCCACGGCAATTATTTTCGGGCTGGCTTTCTCAACCATTCTTACCCTCGTCATGATCCCCAGCATGCTGGCCCTGCCAGCCAATATTGCAGCGCCATTTCAATGGGTGGCTGGCAAATTGCGCAAATCAGGTGATCCAGTTGAAGCTGTCACACAGCCCTATATCAAGCTGGACGATCTCAATGACATGATGAAGGCTGCGCGCGTGGCCAAGCCGAAGAAGAAAGAGATCGCCGCGAAACGCCACCCGGAAGACAGCAGCGTGGTCCCTATGCCCAAGTCAGCCAAAAAGAAACCTTCAAAACGGTCACTGCCAGCCGCGGCTGAATAGCGATGGTGCGGTGATGGGACCGGGGGGGTGTCTCGTCTGTTACTCGCCGCTCCCTAATGGCGGCTGGCCGGTTCAAGATGGTTCTGTATGGCGAAGTTGTGCAATCAATCGTTGTCGGCCATTGCGGCGTCATTAGCTTCACGGTGTGCCCAGTCCCGATAGCTGAACGGCATTGTTCCCAGATAAATAAGGGCGAAGACTGTCAGCACAGTCCAAGGGTAGCTGAACAGGATCACGATGGCCAACATCAGCCCAAGCATGACCGGCAATACCAGGCCCCGCGAAATGCGTCGCCCTGCCCTTTTGCCGGACCAAGTCGGAAGGTTGGACACCATCAGAAAACCGATAAACAGCATATAGATGGCTGAAAATATGGTCACACCGATGCTGCGCTCCAGACCAAGCAATCCCATATAGACCGGCAGCAGAACCAACAGCGCGCCCGCCGGTGCCGGAACTCCTGTGAAGAAGTCGACCTGCCAGCCTGGTCGATCGGGATCATCGAGCATGACATTGAAACGGGCCAGTCGCAGGCATCCACAAATGGCAAATACCAGTGCGACTACCCAGCCAAGGGTTCGCATTTCATTGAGAGTCCACAAGTAAAGTACCAGCGCTGGTGCAACGCCAAAATTGACAAAATCCGCCAGAGAATCGAGTTGTTCCCCAAAAGAACTGGAGGTCTTCAAGAATCGTGCAACCCGGCCATCAAGAGCATCCAGGATTGCTGCAAATACAATGGCCACAATTGCCAGTTCGTACCGGTCTTCCCAAGCCAGCCGGATTGAGGTGAGACCAGAGCAGATCGCCCCTAACGTAATCAGGTTGGGAACCAGCATGCGAAACGGAACGTCGCGAAGCCTGGAAATTTGGGCGACTTCCTCATCAAGTTCACCGGCCTCACTTGGCTTATCATCGTGCTTGTCTTCGTCGGCGAACAAAACCGGTGGATCTTCGGTATCGATTTCGCGTTCAAGCTTGGCGTCTTCGCGTTTGGGATCAAATTCGGGGAACGGAGGTTTCACAGCCTGGTCCGCCTATATCTGGGCGGGTGTGAGGCTGGTCGACATGGCGTCGCCATGGGCAGCAAGTATGGTTTCACCTGCAATCATTGTCTGGCCAAGCGCCACACGCGGACTGGCCCCTTCCGGCAGGTAGACATCCACTCGTGAACCGAAGCGGATCAAGCCAAAACGCTCCCCCTGCCCCAAAGCCTGTCCTTCGCTGCTCCAGCATAGAATGCGGCGAGCCACCAATCCTGCAATTTGTACAGCAGCGACTGGCCCGTGGGGACCTTCGATAACGAGGCTGTGACGTTCATTTTCCTGCGAAGCCTTGTCGAGGTCAGCCGATAGAAACTTGCCTGGCCGATGAGAGGAAACAAGCACTTTGCCTCGTACCGGAGCACGATTCACATGACAGTTGAACACATTCATGAAAACCGAAATACGCATGATCGGTTTATCGCCAAGTTCCAGTTCAGCGGGTGGACTAAACAGGCCAATGCTGGAAATCACACCGTCTGCCGGACTGACAATCAATTCATCACTTACCGGAACAATCCGCTTGGGATCGCGAAAAAACAGCGCACACCAAATGGTCAGAATTAGTCCTATCCAGAACAATGGCTGCCAGAGGAATCCCAGCCCGACGGTCACCACGGCAAAAATAGCAACAAATCTGTATCCCTCCGGGTGTATGGGGACCATTGCATCGCGGATCGAATTGCTGATGGACATTTGTGACCTTTGCTAGAACTTCGAACAGGATATTCCTGCGCCCTGATATACAGAATGGCACTCTATGCGCAAAGCGAATTGCGTCACTTCATTTCGACAAATAGCGGACCCGAAATCTCGCGATAGAGCTTCTCTCTGATAGACTTGGCAAATGTATCAAAACTCTCCGCATTCAGCAAAAAGGCACCCGGACCACCGATCACCCGCTCCGTGTAGTGGGTGTGCAATTCATACCGTGCCAGGTCACCAAGATCGTATTCTACTGAATGAATCACCAATCCATTGATTGTGATCCCCTGCAGTATAGCGGCATCACGAGCGATCGCCGGATCATTTCGGTCGCTGGTTCCGTCTCCCGACACATCAATCGCCAGTCGGCGACCCAAATACCCATTGCCAAGTAGTTCGTCAGTTGAAAAGCGGATTGCTCCGGCAATATCGGTAAACCCACTCAACTGACGCGGCATTCTGGACACCCTGTCGGCGAACGCAAATGCCGATTGTGTCGAATTGATCCAGGTCCAGTCAACGCTGATACGCTGTTGCAGGTTGCCCGCCCACTGGACAATGGCGACCGCCAAGCCTGCCTCACCCAGCCCTTCTATTGCCGACAACACGCGGGGGTGACGAAAAGCCTGTGCCAGACCGGTGCGTTGCAGTTCATATTCATCTGCATCAACACTAGTCGAAGAATCAATGGCTAGGACAAGTTCGAGCTCTACCTCCTGCCGGGCAAGCGCAGGAGATGTTAGATAGACAGCGCAGGCTACCATCAGAAAGCAAAATTTCATCCGATGCATCAAGTGACCGGATTGACCGGAGCGCGTTTGACGATCACGCCCAGATCATCATTTTCACGAGCTTCGCGAAGACGACGTTCGGCTTCGGATGCCTCAAGCTGACGATTCCACATGGCAGCGTAAAGCCCCTCGTGTTTCAGCAACTGGCCATGGGTTCCCCGTTCGGCAATCCGACCGGTATCCAAGACGATGATTTCATCTGCATCAATCACCGTCGAAAGACGGTGGGCAATGACAACCGTGGTGCGGTTTTGTGAAACAATATCGAGAGCAGCCTTGATTTCCTGTTCAGTCTGGGTGTCCAGCGCAGAAGTGGCCTCGTCCAGTATGAGAATGGGGGGCGCTTTCAATAGCGTGCGGGCAATGGCCACTCGCTGCTTTTCACCACCGGAGAGCTTCAACCCGCGCTCACCAACCTGTGTATCAAAACCTTCTGGCAGTCGGGCTATGAATTCCTTGATCTGCGCTCTTTCTGCAGCCTGTTTCACCTCGTCTTCAGTGGCATCAATGCGGCCATAACGAATATTGTAGGCAATCGTATCGTTGAACAAAACCGTGTCCTGGGGGACCATGCCAATGGCGCCACGCAGGCTCTCCTGCTCAACGTCACGCAGGTCCTGACCATCGATTGTGATGGCACCGGACTGGACATCATAGAACCGAAACAGCAGGCGTGAGATAGTCGACTTGCCCGCTCCGGACGGCCCAACAATTGCGACTGTTTTCCCCGCAGGCACTTCAAAGGAAACGCCCTTTAGGATCGGGCGGTCCGCATCATAGTGGAAATCCACATCGTCAAATTTGATAGCACCTTTGCTTACTTTCAGCGGTTTGGCATTGGGCATGTCTACGACCTCAGCTTCGACACCGAGCAAATCGAACATGGATTCGATATCCGTGAGGCCTTGTCTGATTTCCCGATAAACAAAACCGATGAAGTTGAGCGGAACTGAGAGTTGCATCAGATACATGTTGATCAGCACGAAATCGCCAATCGTCTGTTCACCCCTTTGCACTGCCAGCGTAGACATGATCATGCAGGCCAACATACCCAGCGAGAAGATGACCGTTTGACCGAAATTGAGCCAGCCAAGCGATGTCCAGGTGCGGGTTGCGGCTTTTTCATATTTTGCCATGGACCCGTCGAAGCGTTCCGCTTCCATGCGTTCATTGCCAAAATATTTCACCGTTTCGTAGTTCAGCAGTGAATCGATGGACTTTGAGTTTGCATCAGTATCGGAATTGTTCATGTCACGGCGAATCTGTATGCGCCAGTCGCTCGCCTTGATCGTGAATACACTGTAGGCCCAGACCGTGACCGCGATCACCAAAACATATTCCCAGCCGAAGAACCAGGCAAATATCCCGGCATAGAGTGCAAATTCCAATATAGTTGGAATGGTGTTGAGAATTGTAAACCGGACAATGACTTCGATACCCTTGGTGCCGCGTTCGATGATCCGGGACAAGCCACCGGTGTGACGAGCCAGATGAAATCGCAGGGACAATTTGTGCATGTGCACGAAGGTGCGATAGGCAAGCTGGCGTACTG
>JBPCWM010000044.1:0-11349 GCA_051009515.1 Rhizobiaceae bacterium
TCCTCGCACATAGACCATGCCATTGATCGACGACGAACCACCAATCACCTTGCCGCGCGGTGTCGCCAGTTGACGGTTGTTCAAATTGGGCTCTGGAAGGGTTCCAAATCCCCAGTCATAACGAGCCATATTCATCGGGTAGGATAAGGCGGCCGGCATCTGGATGAACGGCCCGATATCTGTGCCACCATACTCCAGGACCAGTACCGAATGCTTGCCGTCTTCCGAAAGGCGGGCAGCCGCAACCGAGCCGGCGGAACCGGATCCGACAATCACATAGTCGGCTTCCTGAACAAACTGAAGCTGTTCAATCCCGTGGCTCATTTCACTCCACTTTCAATGACGAATAATCGACCATCACATGTTCGGCAAAGGCCGGGCGCTCGCACAATCGCTGATAATAGGCGTCCAGGTTTGGTGTCTCGGCCCGTTCGATTTCGAGCGTATAATAGCGGAACAACACATGGGCAATTATAATATCGGCAAAGGTGAGATTCTCGCCAGCCAGGTAGGGACCGTTATCGAGACGCCCGTCCAGCATGGTGGTCAGTCTGGCGGCGGTTTTAAGTCCCGCAGCCAGCGCATCCATATCCCGGTCGGCTTTTTTTGTGCGAATGAGAGACCAGAAAATCTCATAGGTGATATTGCGCGCCAGTGTTCCCTTGGCCCACTCGGCCCATTGATCAAGCTCTGCCCGCTCGGCCGGGTCCGTTGGCCAAAATGCGTTATCGCCATAGCGAGCACCTAGATATCGCACGATGGCGCAACTCTCAAAAAGAGTGACTTCTCCATCCTGCAACGTCGGCACCAGCCCCATCGGGTTCATGGCCAGATATTCTGCAGTGTCGGTTCCACCAAATGCACCGCCCACATCAAGACGCTCAAATTCAAGCCCCAGTTCTCCGACCGCCCACATCACGGTTTGCACATTGGAGGATGTCTTGCGTCCGTGGATAATCAATTGGTTCATGTCTTGTTTCCTTGAAAACGTGGAAATCGGGCTACGCCTTCCAACTCGTTGAGGTCCTTGTGATTGCGCATATATCGCTCAGATGCCAGCTGCAGCGGCTGGTAATCCCAGGGGTAATAATTGCCATTTCTAAGCGACTCATAGACAAGCAGACGCTGTTGCTGGCTCGCCCGTACCTGCTGATCAAATGCATCCAGATCATAGGCACTGTCAACGACAACCTTCATATCTGCAAGCACGTCCTGATGCTGTTCATCTTGCGCCAGATTGTGGCTTTCGTGCGGATCGGTTTTCAAATTGAAAAGCTGGTCGGGATCAACCGCGCAGACATTGAGCTTGTAGTCGCCTTGTCGCAACATTACCATGGGGGCAATTGATCCCTCTGCTGCATATTCAGCCATGATCTGTCGCTGTTCGGCCTTGCCCCTCAAAGCTGGCAACAGGGAACGGCCATCAATTGCCTCAGGCAAATCAATACCCGCCAGATCAATCAAGGTCGGCATAACATCAAGAGTGGAGCATGGCTCCTGGACTGTATCTGCCTTGAACCTGTCAGGAGCATGAATCATCAGAGGAACGCGCGAAGAGCCTTCATAAAAGCTCATTTTAAACCACAAGCCCTTCTCACCAAGCATGTCCCCGTGATCGGAGACAAACAGGATTACCGTATCCTCATCCAATTCGCACGCCTTCAGCGTTTCCTGAATTTCACCAATCTTTTCATCAATGTAGCTGATATTTCCAAAATAGGCTCGTCGACTGTCTGTTACCGTTTGATCATTGGTTTGATAATTCTGCCAGTCGGACAAATCCAATAGGCGACGCGAGTGCGGGTCCTGTTGGTGGTAGCTGATTGCACTTTCGCTCAGGCAAGGCAATTCACGCTCAGGATACATATCCCAGTATTTCTGCCGCGTGACAAATGGATCGTGGGGGTGGGTAAAGCTGACTGTCAGGCAGAAAGGTTTGTTGCGGTCTGTGCGCGCCAGGTGATGCAAGGACTGTCTGGCAAAGAAGGCCACTTCGTCATCATATTCAAGCTGGTTGGTTGTTTCGGCAACACCGGCTGTCGTGACAGATCCCAGATTGTGATACCACCAGTCTATGCGTTCATCCGGTCTGGACCAGTCCGGCGTCCAGCCAAAGTCTGCCGGATAAACGTCTGTTGTGGTGCGGCTTTCAAATCCGTGTAATTGGTCCGGTCCCACAAAATGCATCTTGCCTGAGAGAATTGTGGAATAACCGGCCTTTCTGAGATAGTGCGCAAATGTCGGGATGCTGGAGGCAAATTCCGCCGCATTATCATATACTCCAGTCCTGCTCGGCAAAAGGCCGGACATGAAGGACGCCCGTGAAGGTGCACATAACGGGCTTGCACAATAGGTATTTGCGAAATTGACGCCACTTTTATAGAGCCTGCGCAAATTGGGAGTATTCAAAAACTCTGTTGGTCCGTCCCGGCCAAACAAAGTGCCATTGCACTGGTCGACCATGAAAATCAAAAAATTCGGTTGCTTGTTCACGACGCTGCACCCCGCGGAACTACTTCGTAGCCCGCTTCTTCCGGTTCATCGTCTGTCATCTCATCCGGAAACCCATCACAAACTACCTTGAAACCCATGGCATCTTCCAGCCGCCTGATGATGTTGGGAGACAGTTCACGTGGTCCATATTTCGCTTCACCATCCTTGAATATATCCACCATCAAGGGAGATATTTCCAAGGGGACATTTAAGCGCTCCGCGATTTCCTGAAACAGGCCAATATCCTTGGACACGAGGTCCATTGTAAAGGAAATATCGCGGCTGCCATTCAAGATCACCTGCCCTTCAGTTTCCGCCACGAACGAGGTTCCAGAGGAGATGGCGATCGCCTCGTAAGTCGTGGCCATATCCATTCCGGCAGCTTTCATCGTCACCATCGCTTCGCACACCGTCAGCAGGTTGGCCGTGGCCAGATAATTGGTCATGACTTTCAGCATAGAGGCTGATCCCAGCTCGCCGGTATGCAAAACCCGCCGGCCCAATGTTGTCAGCAACGGCAACATGCGCTCGAAAGTTGGCCGGTCGCATCCAGCGAAGATTGAGATATTGCCAGTTGCCGCCCGATGACAGCCGCCAGAGACCGGACATTCAATTGCAGACGCCCCCTTGCTCTCCACGAGCTGAGCAAGACGTTTTACTTCTTCCACATCATTGGTTGACATCTCTGCCCAGATCTTGCCCGCAGTTAGACCGGCCAGAACCCCGTCTTCAGCTTCCATTACGGCGGAACAAGCTTTCGGTGACGGCAGGCAAGTAATGATCAGGTCACACATTTGTGCCATATCACGCGGAGATTCTGCCCACCCAGCTCCGGCGGCTAGGAACGGTTGGGCAACCGTCTTGTCCAAATCACGCACGGTGGTATCAAATCCGTTGCGTATCAACGAACCGGCGAGCTTCCCGCCAACATTGCCGAGACCTATAAATCCGACTTTCATTTATTTATCCTCCGGCAAATCGGTTTTCACTTGAGTAATTATAGGGTTCGTCCTGCATTTCCAGATGCAGTCGGGTCCCGTCATAAGGATGAGCCTGAGCCACAGCTTCATTCAGTTCATGCCCCAGCCCCGGACGCTCGGACGGAATAACATGCCCATCCTCCCATTTAATCGGAATATCCAGCAATTCAGCATGGAAACCGCCAAACTGCTGTATCGATTCAAGGATCAGGAAATTCGGCGTGCTGGCTGCAAATTGTATATTGGCCAACGCTTCGATGGGCCCGCAATAGAGATGCGGTGCCATTTGGGCATAGTGCACTTCTGCAAGGGCTGCGATTTTCTTGGCCTCCCACAAACCGCCAACCCGACCCAAGGCTGGCTGGAGTATGGACGCTGCCCCGCATTTCAGCACTCGGGCAAATTCATACTTCGATGTAAGCCTTTCACCGGTGGCGATCGGGACTGAGCTTTGCGCAGCCACTTTCGCCATTTCCTCGGGCATTTCCGGGGGCACAGGTTCTTCAAACCACAACGGATCATAGGGGGCCAGCCGTTGCGCCATTCGGATTGCTCCGGAGGGGGTGAACTGACCGTGCGTACCGAACAAGAGATCGGCACGGCTGCCAACCGCCTCGCGGATTTTTCGACAAAAGGTTTCCGAGCGGTCCAGATCTATTCCGGCAGGCTGATGTGGGTCAAAAATTGTGTATGGGCCAGCCGGGTCAAATTTGACCGCCGTAAATCCCTGGTCGGCATAGCTTGCAGCACGCTCTGCAGACAGATCGGCATCATTGTAAAATGTCGCCGGGTCCTGCGTCTCATCTGGATAAAGATAGGTGTAGGAACGCAAACGCGGATTGACCAATCCGCCCAGAAGTTCATGAACCGGTTTATCCAGAGCCTTTCCGACAATATCCCAACACGCCATCTCGATTGCAGAATATGCTCCCATCACGGTTGGGTCCGGACGTTGCGAAAAACCTGAAGAGTGAAACCTGCGAAACATGGTTTCAATGGCATTTGGAGCCAGTCCAATGCAGTGGCGCTCAAACAGGTCTTCCGCCACGGCACACTGAACTCCGGGACCAACACTTGCTGCATAGATTTCACCGTAACCGACAACACCAGTGTCTGTCACAACTTTGACGAACAAGAAGTAGCGCCCGCCAAATGAAGGGGGGGGATTACCAACCACAAATGTCTCAATATCCTGCAGTTTCATTGGCAAACCCCGTGATCTTGTACTGGTCCGTTCGTACACAATCAGTAATTTGAGACCAGCGAAAGCGAAAATGCGCCATCGGGTGGCGTGGTACTGCAAGATTGTCGCGATTAACCAAAAAATCACATTTGTGTCCCGATCCGGGAATTCTGCACAAAATGTGAGAATCAGATAGCAAACGGGTCTTGTTGGTAAACGAACCGTTAATTAGACTTGTACCATGAGTATCTTGTCCCTCGACACACGACACGCTGAACTTGCGGATGCCTTTGGCATATCCGCTGTGCATGATGCGTCATGGCGTCAGGCCTATGTGGGCCTCATTCCCCACAAGGCGCTGGATACGATGATTCGTCGCCGTGACCCCAAATGGTGGGCCAGAGCAATCAAAAATTCTACCCGGGTGCTGATCGTCGAATCTGGTGATCTGATTGTTGGCTATGCCACAATCGGTCCAAACAGGGTCGCCGCGCTTTCTCAGGAGGGTGAGGTCTATGAACTCTATATGCTGCCCGAGTATCAGGGAGTAGGAATTGGCAAAAAGCTGTTCCTTTCCGCGCGCCAGGAATTGCTACGCATCGGACTGAACGGTTGCATTGCCTGGGTGCTGGAAGAAAACGAACCTGCCATGCGGTTCTACCGCAACGCAGGAGGTGTCGACATTGCCGAAGGCAGTGAAACTTTCAACGGGAAAACGCTCAACAAGATCGCTTTCGCCTGGAGCTGACTGCCATCACAGCCAATTCAAAACCGCATGACACCAAAAGCAGGGGCAATGCTGGTACGCAGGAGGATCTGTAAAAACGTAATCGCAAGCAGCAGCACAATCGGCGAAATGTCGATAGTGCCCAAATTGGGCATGAAGCGGCGTATGCGGCTCAAGAGCGGCTCTGTTGCTTCATGGACGAATTGACCAACCGCACGTACAAACGGATTGCCCGGATTGACAACGTTGAAGGCGTAGAGCCACGATAACACAACGGATAAAATGACGATCCACCAATAGATGTCGAGAACGGCGTTTAAAGCCCAGAATACTGCTTGCATGGTCTGCTCCAAGAGTTACCGTTTCCATCTATGCGCTTGCCGACGCAAGCTCAAGACGCTTTGTGGCAAATTTTGTTTTCAAATTTCAATAAGCCTGTCATCCAGTTCATTGACTTGTTTGTCTTGCACAGGGAAATGTTGGCCAAGAATCTCCCCTGATCGGGCAATGGCTGACACAAATCCATCAGCAAGCCGATCATTACGGGCATGATCTACCAGATCCCCCACCATGTCGTCCCAGTCCTTTTGATCCACCTTGCGGTTAATGCCTTCATCGGCCACGACTTCCGCATAGTGTTCGGCTATTGAGACAAAAATCAGCACTCCGGTTCGATCTTCGGTAGTGTGAATACCACGTGCCAAAAATTGCCGTACAGCATTGTTCGACGCCCGCTTGTAACTCACCGACCTGGGTACAAATATCATTTTAAAGCCGGGCAACGCTCTAAACAGAAGCAAACAGCTGATCAAACTGGCCAATTGCGCAGCTGCAAGCAGGGAGAGACTGATCTGCATAGCGAAGTAGGGAGAAAGGAGTGCAATCAAACATCCCAACGTGAGTGACCAGAGCGCAGCCATGAAACCGGCTACAAAAAAGTAGTCATCTGATTGGTGGGCCACCACGGCAATGACTTCACCTGATGTGCGCCTTTCGGCTTCACGTATCGCCTGTGAAATGCGTGCATGGTCCTCCTGCGTGACGCGATATGTTTCAGTTCCCACGCTCATTACCATCCTCCCGACGAACCGCCGCCGCCAAAACCACCGCCACCGCCACCAAAACCGCCACCACTGCTGCTTCCGCCGCCCATCCAGCCTCCGGATGATCTGCGTCCAGAGCGTTTGGGTTTTGGTGCATTCGGACCGGCATCAATCCCAAGCCAGCGATAGTGCCCTGGTTTGATCTCCGTGCCGAACATCCGAACCAGAATGCTGGACAGGAAGCCACCAAAAAAGATCATCAGCCAGAGGCCAATAAAGACGAACATTGGCCATTCGGGTTCGCTACCATTGTCCTTGGGCTGGCTACGATCCTGCCATTCTTTCAAAGCTGCATCATCCGATTCCAGAACGTCGATGATCTGTCCGGTTCCCGCAAGAATGCCGCCACTGAACATCCCCTGTCGAAAAAGTCGAGTCACGGTCTGGCGCAAGATAAACGAAGAAATCGCATCGGTCAGAATACCCTCCAGCCCGTACCCCACCTCTATGCGCAATTTGCGATCATCGCGCGCTATGAGAAACAAGACACCATTATCCCTGCCCTTTTGTCCCAGGGCCCAGGTGCGGGCCACGTTCAGGCTGTATTCTTCAAGCGCAGCACCCTGCAGGGACGGAATCGTCAGAACAACAATCTGATTTGTGGTAGAGTTCTCATGGGCTTCAAGTTGTACGACGAGTTTGGCCTCATCATCCGCGTCGATCATGTTTGCCAGATCGACCACACGTCCAGTTAGGTTCGGAACCAATACGGACTGGGCGTAGGAAGCTGTTCCGCTGAGGCAAAGAGCCATCGCGATGAACAGCGACGCAATGGTCAGACCACTAAGCCTCATTTGTTTCCCGTCCGAAATCAGTTATTCCCGAAGTTAACATCCGGGGCTTCCGTTTCCTCCGGTCGGATATCGAATGTCGCCATCGGATCATTGCCTGAATACATAAGACTACGCCACCAACGGCCCGGAATTGTTTTCAGTTCGGTGTTATAGAGTCGAACCGCCTCAATATAGTCGCGTCGCGCTACGCTTATTCTATTTTCCGTGCCCTCCAACTGTGATTGCAGAGCGAGAAAATTCTCACTGGACTTCAAGTCGGGATAGCGTTCAACGGTCACCAGCAGCCTCGATAATGCACCTCCCAACGCGCTCTGATTGTCAATAAACCCTTTCACCGCGTCGGGATTGGTCAGCATGTCAGGTGACACTTGTACGCTGGACGCCTTGGCTCGGGCTTCCACAACAGCGGTCAATACTTCTTTTTCTTGCGCGGCAAAGCCTTTGACAGTTTCGACCAGATTGGGAATGAGATCCGACCGTCGCTTGTATTGATTGAGGACCTGCGACCACTTGGCTTTGGCATTTTCCTCATAGGTCGGGATGTTATTGATACCGCAGCCTGCAAGCATTGTGGCGCAAATTATCATGGCTGCAATGGCCAGTGAATGTGTCTTTGTGGAAAGTGACGCCATCTGCTAATTTCCCGCTACTCGGCCCGAAACTGACTTTTAGCTTGCCACAGTGCATGCGGGCATGAAAGACGATTGTTATGCCTATTCGCTCCTACCTCTGAAGAATCACATCATGTCTGGCAACAAACCTTCAATCATTGTCATTTCCAGCCACGTCGTCAGAGGAACCGTAGGAAACCGAGCCGCTGCTTTTGCGCTGGAAGTCATGGGTTATCCGGTCTGGATTGTTCCAACAATCATCCTGCCATGGCACCCCGGACATGGATCTGCCAGACGCATGGTGCCCGCACCCGAAGAGTTCCAAAACCTGATTGACGACTTGATGGAAGCTCCCTGGCTGGGTGAGGTCGGTGCGATACTCTCGGGCTATCTCGGCTCTGTGGAACAGGTCGCACAATTGCAGCGCCTGGTCAAAAAGGTGAAATCCATCACACCTGGTGCCCTATATGCTCTGGACCCGGTTATCGGGGATACTGACCCATCCGGACAGGGGCGTCTGTATGTATCGCAAGATCAGGCCACAGCCATGCGCGATCAATTGCTGCCGCTTGCCGACCTGATAACACCCAACCCGTTTGAACTGGCATGGATGTCCGGAACCGAAATCACCAACAATCTCGATCAGTTGGCGCAGGCTGCTCAATCCCTGTCCATTTCCCTTGTTCTGGCAACATCGGCACCGGCCCTGATGCGCGGACATATCGGCAACTTGTTGATTGAAGACCTGACCGGTGAGCAAAAGGCGCATATTGCAGAGCACCCTTTTGCCAACGGGCCACCCAATGGCATGGGCGACCTCGCTGCGGCGCTGATGCTGGGCAATTATCTCGACAGCGAAGATCCACTGAAAGCGTTGAAGAAAACTTCTGCCACACTTGCCGAAATCATGTTGCTTGCGGCCCGCAGCGGCAATGACGAATTACCCTTGGAAGCCGGACTTGCCAGCATTTTACACCCAAGAATGCCTGTTACATCGCGCAATTTTAAAATCCGATAGTGCCCAGTTTGTTCAGCCTTCTGTAGACAGACGCACAATATCTGCTCCAACAGCTGAGAGCTTGTCCTCGAGCAGTTCAAAGCCGCGGTCCAGATGATAAACGCGGTTGACTTCTGTTTCACCATCCGCGACCAGCCCGGCAATTACCAGTGACATGGACGCCCGCAAATCTGTCGCCATGACGGGTGCGCCGGACAATCGTTCAACGCCAGTCACCGTGGCCGTCTGTCCGTCAATCGATATATTTGCTCCAAGACGAGCCAATTCCTGCACATGCATGAACCGGTTCTCAAAGATTGTTTCGGTAATGTGACTTGTGCCATTGGCGAGCGTAACCAGAGCCATGAATTGTGCCTGCAGGTCGGTTGGAAAACCGGGGAACGGATCAGTTGAAAAGTCTACCGGCAAAATTGGTCCAGATGTTCGACTGACACGAATGCCAGCATTGCTGGTTTCAATTTCAGTTCCGGTTTTGGCCAGAACATCCAGCGCGTTCTGCAACAGATTGGCCTGCGCGTTGCGCAAAAATACATCACCACCGGTCATGGCCACGCAGGCTGCAAAGGTTCCGGTTTCAATTCTGTCGGGAAGCACACGATGGGTCGCGCCATGCAGTGAGGACACGCCTTCAACCGTCAACACAGACGTGCCAAGCCCTGATATTCTTGCCCCCATCGCGTTCAGGCATTCCGCAACATCGGTGACTTCCGGTTCCCGCGCCGCATTTTCAATGATCGTTGTACCATTGGCCAGACTGGCCGCCATCAACATGACATGGGTGGCTCCAACGGAGACTTTAGGAAATCGGTAGCGGGCCCCCTTCAGGCCACCAGAAGGAGCCTTGGCATTCACGTAACCGGCATCAATCTCAACTTCTGCACCCAGCGCCTCCAGGCTCTCTATGAACAGATCAATTGGTCGCGTTCCAATTGCGCATCCACCCGGCAGCGAAACTTTGGCCTCTCCTGCTCGAGCCAGAAGCGGACCAATTACCCAAAAACTTGCCCGCATCCTGCGCACCAGTTCATAAGGCGCGTGGGTATCAACGATCTCTTTTGCCTGAAATTCTATGCGCTGCCCCGTAGTTGCGGTATCACCTGCCCGCTTGCCCTTTACCCGGTAATCGACACCATGATTGGACAATATGCGTTTCAGCGCCTCCACATCTGCCAGCCGCGGCATGTTTTCCAGCGTCAATGGTTCCGACGTCAAAAGCGATGCAATCATCAGGGGCAAAGCCGCATTTTTGGCACCTGATATCGGAATTTCGCCGTTCAGTGCCCCGTTGCCACGAATAATCAACTTGTCCATATCTGAATTCCCACTGCCCAGTTGAGCCCCTGCCATTCGGCATTCAATTTCGCGTCCTGTCGCCAAGCCCCTCGCTTTGGCTTTCACATGATCGGCCAAGGGGCTGGTTTAGTTCAAACTTGCTGCTAAGCCAACATTATGGTGACAAAACGCTTTAAAAAAGATTGGTAAAGCAATTTACCATCACGGGTCAGGCTTGGCGTTGCGAACTGCCCTGTTCTTGGCTTTCCGCCGTTTGAGGTTTTCCCGCAAGGACTGTTTCAACCGCTCATTGCGATCCGCTTTCCTTGCGCCAGATGGTACTGGCTTGGCATCTTTCTTAGATTTTTTGTCCTGCTTTTCCATGCAGAAGGCTTTTTGCCATGGGCCGGAATTTAATTCCAGTCCTCCAAACCATGAAAAACCATCATTAGATAGCACAACACAGCTTGCAAGGCGTGACTGCCTATGGCATGAGCCTCTCCGTTCGGTCTGCTGTTGTAGCTCAGGGGTAGAGCACTTCATTGGTAATGAAGAGGTCGGGAGTTCAAATCTCCCCAACAGCACCATTATTTCAGTTGTTTACAGCTGATTTTGATATTTGACCATCTTCATGGGACCCAAATGGGACCCTTGCTGCAGAACTTTGAAATCGCTCGTATTGTCCTGCAGCATGAAATGCTCTCCCGAGACCATCCCAACCGGCCACAATCGCTCCGGAGGAATACTAGTAAGGTGGGTTCCGCTGTACGGGCATCAGCCCTGCGCCGGGTTTGTCTCCCAGTCCCTGTTAAGGTGCGATCAATATACGCACTACGAAGTTTGATGCAACCCATTGTAATTACTTATTTTTATAATCGGTAGACGCACTAGTTTTTTAATCTGGTGCAGCCGTAACAAAATCAAACGGTTACGATGCAGTCTGTGGCACATAGCTCGATAATTGTGACAGAAAAAGCTCAGAATTGTTTGTGAAGCGGGGCCAGATTTAGACATATTCAGTGTGTGGAGCGGCCAAAAGTCCCCTTCTGCTGCCAAAATTGACTCAGTTGTTAAGTCGCTGCGTAAATGCTTTGATCGCCACCATAATAAGCATCGAACACATGTCGGTAGATGTTGTCGCATTTCTGATCAAACAGACCCTCATCAT
>JBPCWM010000045.1:0-3013 GCA_051009515.1 Rhizobiaceae bacterium
GTTTTTGGGCGGCCTGACCCAGCGTGTGGGTGCTGGTCCTACAATCCTTTTCGGGATGGCCTTGACAGCCTGCGCCGGAATTCTGGGCGGATTTTCTGAATCCGGAACATTCTTGCTCGCGACACGCTTTCTGGAAGGCTTGGGATTTGTGATGACCATAACATCAGCTCCCTCATTGATCCTGGCCGTCGCCGCCCCCCAAAATCGCAAAGCCAGCCTTGCGCTCTGGGGCATGTATATGCCGCTAGGCACTGGTTTGATGCTCGCTCTTTCCGGCCCTTTGCTTGTCTGGTCGGACTGGCGCAGCCTGTGGTGGATAACGGCATCCATGATCATAATCATGATTCTTCCAACCCTGATGGCCAGTCGGCCCGTCATGGAACGAGAGCGTCAGTCTTCGGCGGCTACAGATGGTGGAGCAGGTGGCTTGCGCCTTGCGTTTCGTCCAGGGCCAATGCTTTTAAGCCTGATATTTGCACTCTACGCGGCCCAATATCTCATTATTGTCGGATTTCTGCCGATTCTGTTGATCGAGTTGAATGGAATAAGTGCATTTACAGCGGCGACGGTCTGCGCCGTTGTCGTGTTTCTAAATGCCGGGGGAAATGCCCTTTCCGGATGGTTTCACAATCGCAATTACCGCTTTTCAACACTGGTTTTCACCGGCACAACCGGAATGGGAATTTGCGGCGCACTCATTTTTGTTCCCGAGCTCGATGTAATTTGGCGAATTGCTGCCGCTGCTGGCTTTTCACTCATAGCCGGACTGGTGCCCAGTTCGCTGTTTTCTGAAATGCCACGCCATGCACCGAAACCCAGCGCAGTGTCGGCCATCACAGGGCTGTTGTTTCAGGGGGCGGCCATTGGACAGTTCTTGGGGCCACCGGCCGCAGCTGCCCTTGTTGTCAGTTTTGGCACATGGTTTGCAGCTATTCCCCTAATGGCAATAAACGCCATTGCAGTTGCTGCCTGTGTACTTTGTCTGGAATTCCAGTCAAAAGCGCCTGCATAATTCGGCACTACAATCCTTTTGCTGTAAGCTCGTACATTCCACTCCCCGTTGCATTGATATCAGCCAGACTCAATCAGCTTGCGCTTGGAGCATGGCATGATATGAGACCTTTCTCATGATCGGTATCATCATCCTTGCCGCTGCCTATGTGATCAGCCATTTTTACCGGTCTTTTCTGGCCGTTTTGTCGCCTCAACTGACCAACGAATTGGGCCTTGATCCCTCTCAATTGAGTGATGCCTTAGGTGTATGGTTTGCAGCCTTTGCACTGAGCCAGTTTCTGGTCGGCGTGCTGCTTGACCGATTTGGCCCGCGCTGGACCACCGCAGGACTGTTTGCGGTTTGCGGAGGCGGAGGAGGCCTGTTGTTTGCAGCTGCCGAATCCTATCCAACAGTACTGATTGCAATGGCCTTATTGGGTACAGGCTGCGCTCCCGTGCTGATGGCTTCGGTTTATATCTTTAAGAGAAGCTACGATGCCCGTAAATTTTCAACGCTGGCCTCAACCTTTATTGCTGTTGGCCTGCTTGGTAACATCTTGGGATCTAGTCCACTTGCCTTTGCGACAGAAGCTTTTGGCTGGCGCGCTGTCATGGTCGGACTTTCTTTGCTGACAATTGTATTGTCGGTGCTCGTTTTGATGTGTGTAAGCGACCCGCAAAAGCTAGATGCTCGGCAGACCGGCGGTGGTGGTTATCTGGACATACTCAAAATGCGCGAGTTGTGGTTCATTTTGCCGCTCATTTTCGTCAATTACGGGGTGGTGGGAGGAATCAGAGGTCTCTGGGCCGGGCCTTATCTCGAATTGGTGCATGGTGTGGACGCAATTGGCATCGGAAATATCATGCTGGCCATGGCGATTTCTATGACAATCGGGAGTTTCGTCTATGGCCCCGCGGACAGGGTGTTCAATTCTCGCAAATGGGTCGTGTTTGCCGGCTGCTGCGGCACTTTCATGTGCCTACTGCTGTGGGTGTTGATGCCGGGCATTGAATTAGCCACCCTGACCGCCTTGCTCGTCATTATGGGTTTCTGCTCGTTGTGCTATGGTGTACTGATGGCCCATGCCACAGCCAATATTCCTGCCCATCTGGCTGGCAGGGGAGTAACGCTGATCAATTTCTTCAACATGGGCGGCGTAGGTGTCATGCAATGGATTTCATCAGAGGTCTATCGTCAGAAGACTGAAACAGCCATGCCGGAAGCTGGTTTTGAAGCTGTATTGTGGTTCTATTTGCTGGTTTTCACCATCGCACTGGCCATTTTTGGCTTCTCAAGAGATGCCAAACCAAACCCTGCACCAAACCGGACCTGATTCAGACTGGCAGACTGGTGCGCAACTCACCAACGACGATGTGATTGCGATTGGTGACTGGATATCCAGCCAAACTGGACAAAGGCTCATACAATGGATCAGACGCCGAAAAGAGCCGAGCCAGCGTAGCCGCCATTATTGCTTCTGCTGCACGGGTTGCTCCATCATCACTCTTAATGGCGATGCCAAAACCAAGTTCTGGAATCGCCCCGCAAAACACACCCTCAGCGCCGGTCTTGCAAAATAGTCGGCCATTTTCAATTTCCATAGCAGTATTACAAAACCTCTTTGTTCCAGACATATAAAACGGTTTATTCATGCATGAGTTTAATATTTGGGTAGCCGCCTTCGCTCGAACTGGAGCCAATCCATTGCCCGTCGCCATTTTCGCAAAACCGTGGGCCATTGCAGACACCGGGACCGCGTAAGTCGGTATAGAGCAACCATCCCGGCCACACTGGTCTTCCATGTGAGCTGCGCCCGTGACATCTTCCAGCGCCGCTTTAACATTTGCCATAACGGGATGGTCAGCCTCGATATATCCTTTTGGATCGAGCCCCATATGGGCGGCCGTGCAAATGAATCCGGAATGCTTTCCCGAGCAATTATTGCAAATGGCTCCCGGTTCATTGTCATAGATCCGGGCCTGATGGATCAGCACATGTTGGTGGCTGGACCATTGTCCG
>JBPCWM010000046.1:0-4408 GCA_051009515.1 Rhizobiaceae bacterium
CATCATGATGGACCAAAGGCCAATCATGCACTAACTTTCAAACTGGACCACTCAAGTGGGGCTGCTCAAGGCCTTCTCATCGAAATAAACTTTATTTAACAAGCCCCCTACAATTATTGTTGCAAAAATTTTTTCCAATATTGTTGTTGGAGTGTAATTCAGTCTAATGATGGCTCGTGATAGAATGAATAATAATCGCTGCGGCCATAGGAGAATGGGATGGAAAAAAGCGTATTTCACGCAATGATCGATGTTCTCAAACCAGCTTGGATAGCAGCTATATCGGGTTTGATATTGGCACTATCCGCCTGCAGTGAAGACAAGGAGGCAGCAAAAGCTGGTGTTGGAGATCAGCAACCCCCCGGCGTTTCAGTAATTACAGTAACTGAAAAACCCTTTACCGAGTCCAATGAATTCATCGGACAAACCGAGGCATTTCAGCAAGTTGATATCCGGGCGCGTATCTCCGGATTTCTTGACAAGAAGAGCTTCAAAGATGGTTCGGTCATAGAAAAGGGTGATGAGCTTTTTGTGATCGATCCATCCGAATTCAACGTTGCTCTTGATTCTGCCAACGCCGGGTTGGAGCGAGCCGAGGCGGCTTTGCTCAAATGGAGCCAACAACTGGAGCGGACTAAAACCCTTGTAGACAAGGGCACACTCAGCCAGGCCAATTTGGACGATGTAATTGCTGAAGAATCGTCTGCTCGTGCCAGTGTGTCGGCGGCCAATGCAGATATAAATAGTGCTAAATTGAATCTTGGATACACAAAAATTCATTCTCCAATTGCCGGTCGCATCGGCAAAAGCCAGTTTGACGTCGGAAATCTGATTGGAGCTGACAGTGGCGTTCTGGCGACAGTTGTCGCTCAGGATCCAATGCGAGTGGTATTCTCAGTGTCTGAAAAGACGTTCTTGACAGTGCAAGCTGCACAATCTGAAAAATCTGACAGCGCTGGGATAGTCCCGACAATTCGTTTTGCAAATGGAGTTGTTTACCCGCACCAGGGCGAAGTTCTATTTGTCGACAATCAGGTGGACCGGACAACTGGTACGATCCGTATTTATATGAAATTTCCTAATCCCGAAAGAACACTCCTACCGGGATTGTTCGTCAGCGTGATTATTTCCGGCGAAGTTCCCGAAGATCGCATTCTCGTACCCTTGTCTGCTGTACAACTTAACCAGTCCGGTTCATTCGTATTGGTGGTAGATGGTGAATCAAAAGTCGTAACCCGCGCAATTCAGACAGGTGATCGAACCGGTGCCGAATTGGTTGTGGAATCAGGACTGGAACCAGGCGAGACGATAATCGTGGAAGGAATTCAAAAAGTCCGACCGGGCATGGTGGTTACACCGACACACGCAGTCCAGTCTGAAGAGAAGTGATCCGGTCATGTTGAGCGGATTTTTCATCAACCGACCAAAATTTGCATTTGTTATCGCAATTGTTGTGGTTTTGATTGGAACTCTGTCGTTGGTCTCCTTGCCCGTCGCGGAATTTCCCGAACTCAGCCCTCCGCAGGTTCAGGTGACAGCGACCTATCCTGGTGCAAATGCACAGGTGGTCGAGGAAACAGTTGCGGCCGTGATTGAAGCGGAGGTGAATGGCGTTGAGGGCATGACTTACATGTCTTCCAAGAGTTCAAATGACGGCAGCTACACACTCACGGTGAATTTCGAGATTGGTGTTGATGGTGATCAGGCACAGGTCAATGTTCAAAACCGCGTTGCGATCACAGCGGCCCGCTTGCCGGAAGAAGTGAACAGACAAGGGGTTATCACCAAGAAGCAATCCACTTCGATGCTGATGGTGGTGGCCATGTATTCGCCAGAGGAAACCCATGACGATATCTTTCTCAGCAACTACACATCTATAAATATTCGCGATACTCTGGCGCGCGTACCGGGCGTTGCCAACGTTACCATTCTTGGCGCACGCGATTACGGAATGCGAATTTGGCTGCAACCAGATCGTTTGACCAGTCTTGGCTTGACCGTTTCGGAGGTCATCAGTGCAATTCGTGATCAAAACATTCAGGCGTCTCCTGGAACAGTTGGGGCGGAACCGGCTCCAAAAGGCCAACAATTCCAATATTCACTGCAGGCCAAGGGTCGTCTTGTGGAAGTATCGGAATTTGAAGAGATCATTATTCGATCAGGTTCCGCAGGTGCCATTGTACGACTCAAGGATGTAGCGAAAGTTGAATTGGGTGCAGCCAACTATGGTTGGTATGGCCGGTTAAACGGGTCGTCTTCGGCCAACCTTGCTGTCTACCAATTGCCCGATGCCAATGCTCTTGAAGTGGCTGACGGGATCAGAACAGTGTTGGAACGTCTGTCCGACCGCTTCCCGGACGATATGGAATATTCAATCGCCTACGACACAACAAAATATGTTGAGACCTCAATCAAGGGAGTAGTTGTTACGCTTTTTCAAGCTTTGGTGCTTGTTGTGATTGTTGTGTTCGTATTTCTGCAAGACTGGCGTTCAACCATTGTACCAGCCATCGCCATTCCGGTGTCCCTCATCGGCACGTTTGCGGCACTTCAGGCGCTTGGCTTTACAATCAACACAATCAGCCTTTTCGGGTTAATTCTGGCCATTGGGGTTGTGGTCGATGATGCAATCGTGGTGGTCGAGAACGTTCAGCGCTATCTGTCTGAAGGATACGATGCCAAGGAAGCCACCCGCAAAACTATGGACGAAGTATCCGGTCCGGTGGTTGCCACAACACTCGTGCTGCTTGCCGTATTCATACCTACTGCTTTTACACCCGGTTTGACCGGTCGCCTGTTTGTGCAGTTTGCAGCCACGATTTCCTTTGCCGTGACGATTTCCTCGCTGGTCGCACTGACACTCAGCCCTGCGCTCTGCGCCACAATTTTGAAGAAGCCGGTGGCGGCGACACGCGGTCCTCTGGCGTGGTTTGAAAAGACAATAGAAATCAGCCGTAATGGCTATTTGAGTATTGTGCGCCGTTTGGTTCGGATCACTTTCATTGCCATGATCGGCTTTGTTGGGATTGGCCTGGCGACCGGCGTTGTCGGCAGCGGCTTGCCAACGGGCTTCATTCCTCAGGAAGATCGAGGAGCTTTCTTCGTCGATATCAGATTGCCGGATGGAGCCGCACTGGCTCGTACGTCAAATGTCATCAAGGAAGTCGAAGGGATCATCCAAGAAACCTCCGGTGTTCAAAACATTCTGGCTATCGGCGGATACAGCATGCTGACGGGTGCAGTTGCCCCCAACTCCGCCTTCATAATTGTTGTTCTTGATCCGTGGGATGAACGCACTGAAGATGGATTGGACCTCAGGTCCGTTCTGACTGGCCTTGCACCCAAGCTTGCGTCCATACCCTCTGCAACCATATTCCCGTTCAATCCTCCACCAATCCCGGGGCTCGGAACCACGGGCGGTTTTCAGTTTATCCTTCAGGACACCGAAGGACGTAGTCCAGAAATTCTGGCTGCCGCGACCAATGGTATGGTTTACAGCGCCAATGGCAATGCGGACTTGAGCAACGTGTTCTCCACTTTCAGGGCCAGCACTCCACAATATTTTCTGGAGTTGGATCGCGAGTTGGCGAAGTCGCGCGGAGTCGACATTTCGACAATTTTCGAAGTCCTGACCGCCAATTTCGGTTCTTACTATGTCAATGATTTCAATAAGTTTGGTCGATTGTATCGCGTGTACATCCAAGCGGAGGCTGATAAGCGGGCCCAACCTGAACAGGTCTATGAAATCTATGTCCGCAACAAGGACGGCGACATGGTGCCGCTGCGCGCACTGATTGACCTCAAGCCGGTGGTCGGCCCCGATACGATAGAACGCTATAACATGTTCCGCTCTGCAACTCTGAACGGAGATGGTTCAGTAGGTAAAAGTAGTGGTCAGGCCATTCAGGCTATGGAACTCACCGCAGAGCAATCACTGCCGCCTGGTTTTACCTTCGAGTGGAGCGGGATGTCCTTGGAGGAGATCAAATCCGGTGCGGCAGGCAACGTAATTTTGCTGTTGTCCGTCGTCTTCGCCTACCTCTTTCTCGTGGCGCAATATGAGAGTTGGACAGCGCCGCTGGCGGTTATGCTGTCAGTCCTGTTTGCTTTACTGGGCGCGTTCCTGTTGCTCACCGCAGTTGGTATGCCCTTGAATGTCTATGCACAAGTCGGGCTGGTTCTTCTCATAGGTCTCGCGGCCAAGAATGCGATTTTGATTGTGGAATTTGCCATGGCCCAGCGAGCTGCAGGCAATAGTGTTTTTGATTCTGCAATTGAAGCCGCAGGATTGCGCTTTCGTGCGGTGCTCATGACCGCGTTTTCCTTCATTTTGGGCGTGTTGCCGTTGGTGTTTGCATCCGGGGCAGGGGCTGCCAGTCAGGCGTCAGTGGGTATAACAGTGTTTGGC
>JBPCWM010000047.1:0-15381 GCA_051009515.1 Rhizobiaceae bacterium
AGTTTGGCAAATCCCTCGTACCACGCTGTTTCGCGGGCTGCGAGACAACCTCAGCCCGACGATGATTGTGCTGCAGGAAAAAGAAAAACCTGTAGACCCGGGTGATGTCGATCGTTTGATCAGAGAAAACAAACTGATCCTCTTTTATTCAGATGATGATCCATGGTCTTACATGTTGCACAGCGTACTCAACAACATTGGTGCAGAAGATCTCAAAGAGGTTGATGTGTCCGGTGACAGTTCGCTTGCAACCCGCATGCGGCGGCAGCTCGAGGCGAAAACAAGCAAGCCAACCGTGCCATATTTGTTCCTGGAGGGAGTTTTCCTCGGCAAACGCGAAGATATCGTCAATTCATACCTGGCGGGTCGGCTGCAGCAGAAAATCAAGGACGCCGGACTGCGCGTTTTATTGAAAACTGAAACACCAAGTCTTGCGCACAATGATTTCGGCTATCCCAAGGGTGGACTGACGGATCCCCGTGACGGTAAACGTAATGTGCTCGTTTGCGCCTGCGGATCCTCTGCGGCGGACAAAGTGCCTGAGCTCGTGCAAAAACTTTCTGATAACGGTCACAATGTGAAGTTGATTCCGTCTCCGCAAGCTGAGCATTTTTTCAAGGATGTAAAGGAACGCGACCAGCGGCCTTACAATATTTATGACCATATCACGCCAAAAGATGTTTATCGCGACAGCGATGAATGGAATTTTCGCTATACCCAGTTCGACATGCAGGTTCGGGCCTCCCACCTTGCCCTGTGCGACTGGGCAGATTGCGTGATTGTCGCGCCGATTACATGCAATACGATGGGCAAGATCGCGCATGGTATAGGAGACACGCTACTTACATCCGTGTTTGTCGCCTGGCAATATCAAACCAAACCGGTGATATTCTGCCCAGCGTGCAATACCAATATGTGGAATAACATAACCACGCAAAACAATGTCGACATCCTCAAGCGTCTTGGAGGAACCTTTGCAGGACCACGCACGTCTACTCTGTCGAACGGTACCCGTGGCATTGGCGCAATGGTGACACCGGACGAGATCGTGGTTGCCCTGAATACGGCACTGGACGATCTGGATCATCAACCTGACCGGGTAATAAAGTGGGCGAAGGAAGCATCGATGTCGAGCGACCCGCTATTGTGGGACCGTATTTTTCGCATGATCAGAGAAGATGTTGTTGGTGTGAACGTTCTCGACCACGAAACAAAAGATTCGCTCTTGCATTTCGCATGCGGCGGACCAGGTGAGACACTGGGCACTGGAACCATTCACGGAGTCGAGCACGTCGCTGCCGTCCAGGAACTGCTGGAGTTTGGCATCGATGTGAACATGGTCAATAACGCGGGCTACTCAGGCATGCATGTAGCCATCAAAAATGGTGCAGAAGATATCATTAAATTGATCCTCAATTCTGGTGAGTTCAATGTCCTGAGTTGCATGCAACTGCTCGCTGAAACGGATGTCGAATTATCGGATGAGGTCCGTGAAATGTTCAATGAATGGGCCAAAACGGTGCGTCCCGATGCTTCTGCAGAGGTAGTTGAACTTGAACGTGAGCCGTTACACGACGACAACGATACGACGTATCTCTATTTCACATATGGATCTCTCAAGCGCGGGTTCCCCAACCATGAGGGAAACGCGAAGCTGTTAAGTGACTTTGTCGGGGTGGCAACAACGACGCAAACGATACCGCTCATAGTCCAAAAGGAACCAAATTGCGATAATCCAAATTGCAATTTTCTGCATCGAATGGCTACGCTTGTGGACAAGAGAGGTGCAGGAAAGCATGTGGCCGGAGAAGTATACCGTGTCACCGCACAGGGATTGAAAGAACTCGACAAGCTTGAAGACTACGACCCCAATAACCAAAAAAACAGCACATACCTTCGTAAAACGATTGCTGTGGAAGTCGGTGGTATGACCGAGAAGGCATTTTGCTACTTCATCGCCAACCCTGAAAAGTACAATGAAGCGGTCAAAGCAGGCACTTCTGAGATCGTCTCCGAGTATACAGAGGAAATGGCTGTCGCAATTCCGAAACCTAAGAGTGGGTAGGCAGAATCATAGATAAGATTTGTGAGTGACAAGTTTCGAGGGGCGGTTCCATCACCCTTCGATACTGTCGTGGCAACTGTTTTAAGCAGACCAAATGTAGGTCCTGCATGCTGCAATAAACGCGATCCAACAAGCATAATCGGACCTACCCTTGCTTTCGACAATAGCCTTGTTCAGTTCAATACGCGCTTTGTGGTCTTATGTTGCGAAAGAGCTTGGATGAGGCTGGTCACAACTAATCAAGAAAAAATCGAATAAATTTCCGATTGAAGGCCTCAGCCCAGGCAAAATGTGGGGCACCCGTCGCACTGCAGGAATCACAGGCTGCAGTTTGGATTCACTTGGTCGCGCTCTCTTGCAATAGCGGGCGCCAGCCTTCTTGGACTTTGGTTCCGGTGGTGCGACCGAAGGCCATATGGCATTCTTCTGCCAGAATGATGACTTGGTGGGTGTCGATCGCAAAATGGATAGATGATCAGGCAGAAACCGAATGATGGAGTTGAAAATGGACGGATTCACCGTAAACAACAGGTATGGGCGCAAATTTGCCAAAGCGGCGTACAATCCAACATCTATATTGGTCGCAGCCACTGTGGCTGCATTCCTGGAAATGGGCGTCGCAGCTCATGCCGAAGATGGCGATGCCACCGTCGGTGAAAAGGTCTTCAAAAAGTGTTCCAGCTGCCACGCTGTAGGTGAGGGTGCCAAAAACAAGGTTGGCCCCATGTTGAACGGGATCATTGGCCGAACTGCAGGCAGTGTGGATGGATTTAAGTATGGCAAGGACCTGGTCAAGGCCGGGGAAGCTGGTCTGGTCTGGTCGGAAGATGAGATGTTTGAATATCTTTTGGACCCAAGAAAGTATTTGCGAGCAAAACTCGACAACAAGAAGGCCAAGAGCAAAATGGCCTACAAGTTGAAAAAAGAAAAAGACCGCCGCAACGTTATCGCTTACCTAAAGTCAGTTTCAGCCAACTAGACCAAAGCCATCCTCAGACGCCCGACGGTCGACACAGTTTGACATGGTCCATGCAGATGCTATGCGGGTCGCTGTGGCCGCTTGCTCTTGCAATAATGGCTAGGAAGTGGTGAAGGCGATTTGCAATGACAATCTTCATGCAAATATTTTGGGGCAGCGTATTGCTGGTGGCTTGCTCTTTTGGCCACATGTTGTTGCTCGCAGCGGCAATTAAGCTGTTTCGCTGGCTGGCAATGGGTGAGCTGGAATTGCGGCGCACTTTAGGGCTGTTGCAACTGATGGTTATCGGATTTGCATTTGTCCTGGCTGCTCATACGATTCAGGTCTGGGCCTGGGCGGTTGCTTTCAAGATATTGGGCGCCTTTGACAGCTTTTCCGACTCTATCTATTTCGCAATGGTCACCTATACCACGGTAGGCTATGGAGACCTCGTCGTCGGTCCTAATTATCGTATTTTTGGAGCTATGGCAGGGGTTACAGGCCTGTTGAATTTCGGATTGAGCACCGCCTTTCTGGTTGGCCTTTTCGAACGTCAACTGCACTGGAGGCCAAAGCCACCCCCTTATCCGTAATCTGCAGCTATCGACCAGGCAACTAACCTTCTGGTGTTCAAAACGACAATTGGCCAATTCGCGTCGACGTGTTAGTCGACTGGGAGCGCATACTGCTAATCCTTGATTCATGAGCACAGAAGAAGATCCTGAACTGCAAGACCAGTCCTCGCCAGAGGAACCCGTCGTCATTGCGAGTATCTATGATGATGACGGCGTGGTGCTGGAATCGGTTGTCGAGGAAATTCAAAATGCGGTGAGCGCCGATGACGGTCCTGCGGTTCGTAAGCGGTTGCGCGATCTGCACGAATCAGAAGTCGGAGATATTCTGGCAGCTATCGATGAAGAACAGTTGGACAAGCTGGTTGAGCTTGCCGGCGACGAATTCGATTTTGCCTCGCTCACGGAAGTTGATGAAGCCATTCGCCTGGGAATTGTCGACGGTCTGTCAAATGACAGGGTTGCACAGGCTGTTCGAGACCTTGATTCTGACGATGCGGTTTACATTCTTGAAGACCTAGAAACGGATGACCGTGAAGAGATTCTTTCACAAATACCGTTTCAGGAACGCATCAGGCTCAGACGTTCGCTTGACTATCCCGAACAATCTGCTGGTCGGCGCATGCAAACCGAATTCATCGCCGTGCCACCCTTTTGGACGGTGGGGCAGGCGATTGACTATATCAGGGCTGAGGAAGATCTGCCTGACAGGTTTACCGAGCTTTTTACCATCGATCATCGCTTCAAGCTTGTTGGTTCACTGGCTCTGGACCGGCTGCTGCGCGCCAAGCGCGAGGTTGTGGTTGGCGACATTCACGAGACCAATGCACGGCCCATCCATGCGGAGCTGGATCAGGAAGAGGCAGCCCAGCTGTTTGAACAATATGATCTGTTGTCGGCTCCGGTGGTGGATGAGAACGAACGACTGGTTGGCGTTTTGACCATTGATGATGTGGTTGATGTGATTCAGGAAGAAGCGTCAGAAGACATCTTGCGACTGGCCGGTGTTGGCGATGAAGAACTGTCTGATGATGTGGTATCCATTGCCAAATCACGCATTGGCTGGCTGGTACTCAATCTTGGCACCGCGGTACTGGCATCTTTGGTGATCGGGCTCTTTGACGCTACGCTCGAAAGCATGGTCGCGTTGGCCATTTTGATGCCGATCGTGGCGTCCATGGGTGGCAATGCAGGCACTCAGACGATGACTGTAGCGGTCCGGGCGCTGGCTACCCGTGATCTTGATACCTACAACGCCCGGCGCATTATTGTGAAAGAGTTGCAGGTTGGCCTGATGAACGGCACGGCATTTGCAATCTTGATCGGTGCAGTTGCGATTTTCTGGTTTGGCAATTTCGCGCTGGGGGTTGTGATTGGCATTGCCATGGTCGTCAACATGTTGTTTGCCGCAGCATCTGGAATTCTGATCCCTATCGCGCTGGACAAACTTGATGCTGACCCCGCCATTGCGTCGAGCGTATTTGTGACGACGGTTACTGATGTGGTTGGGTTTTTCGCATTTTTGGGTTTGGCCTCCTGGTGGTTTTCAATCTGACCGTGCAATTCCTCGTTTACCTCTGGATGAGCTTGTAATTGACAGCTATCCAATTGACTTTTACGTAATTCATTCATCTAACTATATGTCTCTTATACTTTTTTGGTCAGCCACACATGCGTGAGTTTTACACGATAACAGAATTGACACGCGAATTCGGTATTTCCACCCGTACAATCCGGTTTTATGAAGATGAGGGACTCATCAAGCCGGTTCGGCGTGGGCGCACCCGTTTGTTTCGGCCGTCTGACCGTGTCCTGCTAAAGCAAATTTTGCGCGGCAAACGCCTTGGTTTCTCCATTGCCGAAATCCGTGACATTATCGAGGTTTACAAGGGGCCCTCGGGAGAAGAGGGGCAGATCAAACTGATGATTGCCGGTATCAATGAGAAGCGGGCAAGCCTTGAACAAAAGCGCCGCGATATCGAAGAGACAATCCGTGAAATGGATGCAGCAGAAGAAAACTGTTTTGAACGATTGGCCGAGTTGGGCGTCAGCCAGTAGGTTTTGTCAAAGTCCCAACAGATACATCAATGAAGCCAGGGCGGCCATCGCAAGCAACAATCTTCCAATACCCCAATGTAGCTTAAACAGGACCACTCCGGAAACAATGGCCAGTACGACTATGCGCCAGTCCACAGATGCGAGGTCCGGGACCGAAGCTGAAGCAGGGCCGATGGCTGTGTCTGTCACATTTCCAAAAAATACATGCAGCGAGAACCAGATGGACAGATTGAGAATAACACCCACGACGGCCGCAGTTATAGCCGACAGAGCCCCTTTCAGTCTTGGTCGGCTTGATATCCAGTCGATATAGGGGGCACCAACGAAAATCCAAAGAAAACACGGGACAAATGTCACCCACAAGGTTACGGCCACTGCTGCCACCCCAAACCAGAGACCGCTGTCCTTGTAGGCTGCGAGAAATCCAACAAACTGGGTGACCAGTATGAGTGGTCCAGGTGTCGTTTCGGCAAGACCCAACCCGTCCATCATTTCACCGGCAGTCAGCCAACCCGAGTTCTGCACTACATCTTGCCCCATATAGGCCAACACCGCATAGGCACCACCAAACGTAACAACTGCCAACTTTGAGAAGAACGCTCCGATCGATAGAAGCAGTGATTCTGGAGCCGTCAGGTAAATAGCGACCAGTGGGAGAAACCACAAAGTCAACCAGATCAAAACTGTACTAATTGTCCCCGATAGGCTCATTTCATCAGATTGGCCTTCAACAGAATCCGGTGGGCCAGTTGAAGACAAAAATCCGTAAACCCCAGCTGCCAGGACAATCAGGGGATAGGGCAGGTCGAAGAAAAAAATACCTATAAAGGCGAGGGCTGCCAGCACCCAGTGATCTGCACCATGCAATGCCTTTTTGGAAACGCGGATCAACGCTTCCAGTACGATCATGACCACAGCGGCCTTGACGCCCATAAATACGGCTTGAATCAGTGGAAGTTCACCCAGCGTGACGTACAATATGCTGAGCGCCAGCATGACAGCGGCACCGGGCAGGACAAAGAGCAGCCCCGCAATCAGGCCGCCCAAGGTTCCATGCAAGCGCCACCCGGCATAGGTGGCCAATTGCATGGCTTCTGGTCCCGGTAACAGCATGCAAAATGACAAGGCACTGAGGAACCTCCGTTCTGAAAACCAGGGACGTTGTTCAACGAGTTCGCGGTGCATCAGCGCGATCTGAGCAGCGGGTCCCCCGAAAGAGAGAATTCCTATGCGGGCCCAAACTCGCGTTGCCTCCATCAGGCCTGGCTGGTCGTCACTCATTGGGTCACTGGCCAGTCATGGGTTTCACTGCTTGCGTCACGTGCCCACCGGTACAAAGAGTCATAGAGGATCATTCCGGCATTCAGTTGCGCCAGATCATCGCGGTACATGCGCGAAAGGCCAAGGGACACCGCTAACAGCCCGGCGGCTTCCGGCGCGAGATCGTGACGGTTTGTATCTGCGGCCCGTACGATTTTGGCAAGGCGGTCAAGCGCTTCATGCGCGAGGTCCCATTCAGCCACCATTGTATCAAAAGTGCATTGATCTGCGCGATGGCTCCAGAATACGCCCTCAATGTCAAATGGAGTTGCGCCGAATTTCTCCGCAACATCCAATACGTCAGCTGGTGCGACGAAAAGAAACTTGGCACCTGGGTCGATGAAGCGTCGGATCAGCCACGGGCAAGCAATACGATCAATTTTGGGTCTGTGTCTGGTAACCCAAATTGAGGATTGTTTTGCCATTCCGTTGGGAATTTTTTCAACCGGTACAAGTTGCAGGCCAGCATCGCGCCAGGCATGAATGCCTCCTTCCAGGCTTTCGGCATCCAAACCCGCATTGCGCAAAAGCGCAGCCGAACCCGAACTCAGTTTCTTGCCCTTTTGACATATGACCACCACTTTTTTCCCCTGCAATTGGGTCGCAAGCTCTTCAATACGATTATGCGGATGGCGAAAGGCAGACGGGATCAATCGTGGATCGTCCTTAAAATCCTCATCAATGCAGACATCGACAAGAACAGGGCAATCCGGCGTGCCGATCAGGCGAGATAGTTGCGATATTGTGATCTGGGTGGGTGAGGGCATAATGCATCCTTGGCTCGAATTGAGAATTGTCGGATGCGATGCTCGGGCCTGAGCCTCGCGGGGTGCTCGCAAACCCCATGGCCAATTTATGGAACATCGGGAAAATTTCGTCAATTCCGGTAGTTGGGTTTTTCTGATTTGGCGCCCTAAAACTCATATCCAGCGCCGGACCAGTTGTGAATAGTCTGCCCAAGCCTGCGGAAAGTTGGCCTCCAGATGTTTTTCTTCGCGCTTGATGACGAATTCAGACAGCAGGAAAAACAGCACCACGGCGCCAAATAGAAACCAGCGGCTTCCGAGCGCCAGTCCAAAACCAGCGACGATTAAAACATTGGCCAGATAGATTGGATTGCGTGAAAAGCTGAACGGGCCGCCGGTGAGCAGTTTTGTGGCCGCCTTGTTGGGCATGAAGTTGGCACCATGTTTGCGAAATGTCAGCAGTGTCCACACATCAAGCACGACTGCAATTGCAATTAAAATACCACCAGCACTGCGCATGAATGCAGATACGTCCTCGACCGCCCAGCCGATAGGCGCAATCTTGTCCAAAACATAACACAGCGCAAGCATGCCCAAGGTCAGGATCGGGGGCAAAGGGTAGCGGTTCGGGCTTTCTTTGATTGACGACATTGGACCTCCATAAATGGGTAGTTTCAGGGACCGGCATTCCACGGGCCAGCTTTCGAGTAAAGTCAATAATTATGTTACCATATTGACACGTGACTAATGAGTAACCTATAAGAAACTATGGATGCAATTTTCAAAGCCCTGGCAGATGACACTCGCCGCCTGATTCTGGATGTTCTGCGCAAGCGGGACGGTTTAACCCTTGGCGAGCTGGAAGACGCACTCGCCGATGCGGGGGTCGAGATGACCAGATTCGGTGTGATGAAACATCTCAAAGTGCTGGAAAGTGCATCCCTGGTGTTAAGCCGCAAACAGGGGCGATTCAAATATCACCATCTCAACGTTGTGCCGTTGCAGGAGGTTATTGATCGCTGGATAGAGCCCTTAACTCAAAAACCTCTGGCCCGCGCAACGCTGGACCTAAAGATAAAACTGGAAGGAAAAGTAAAATGAGCACTTCTGAAAAACCGGATTTTGTTCTGGAGACCTATATCAAAACTACACCCAAACAGCTTTGGGAGGCGCTTACAGATGGTGAGATCACAAAGCACTATTTTCAGGGCGACGCCTCTGTGGAAAGTAGTTTTGTAGTGGGGGCGGACTATGTCTATACGTCCGGCGATGGCAATAAGATGCTGATTGGCGAAATCCTTGAGGCCAGTCCCTATACCCGTTTGGCCATGACATTTTTACCCACCTTCATGGACCGTCCGGAAAAGCTTTCCCACAATGTCTATGAAATCGAAGAATTGGCGGAAAGCTGTAAATTGACGATCTCACATTTTGGGGTCACGCCGGAGTTGCAATCTGTTCGAAATGGTTGGGCCAAAATAGCAGCCCGTCTGAAAACCTGGCTGGAATCCGGAGAGAGCCTCAATCTGGCCGAAGCTGGATAGAATTAACAAAACGAGTTCCGGTTTCTTCTTGTGTCTCTGTCGTGCATGGGGTTCAACTGCTGCACGAAAACGGGAGAACCGGAGCTTGAAATGTCACACAAAATTGCGCTGTTTGCTCATGAGGACCGCGACGACTGGTTGAAATTGTGGGAAGCCTATCTGGTTTTCTACAAGGCGGACCTGGGACCAGAAATCGGTACTCACACCTGGGACCGCATTATTGACCCTGATGGCGATATTGAAGGATTCAAGGCTGTTGATGAAAATGGTGACATGGTGGGCATGGTGACGTTCCTGTTTCATGCGACCACCTGGTCTGCAAATCCCAATTGCTATCTCCATGATTTGTTTACACTGCCCCAAACCCGTGGGCAGGGTGTGGGCAGGGGCCTTATTCAGGCCGTTTATGATGCCGCAAATGATCGGAATGCCAATCAGGTGTACTGGCTCACTCAGGAATTCAACTATCCAGGAAGAACCCTTTATGACAAGGTTGCGGACCGTACGCCTTTCATAAAATATGCACACAAAGTGTAACGATCCGGATATCGGACAGCCAAAGTTTGAACGCCAGCACAAGAGTTTCCCATGATCCCCAATGATGTTCCCGCCTTCAATTTCAATCTTGGTGAAGAAGCTGACATGTTGCGCGATAGCGTGCGCTCCTATTCGCAGGACAATATTGCACCACTGGCCGAAAAGATTGACAGGGAAGACTGGTTTCCCCGCCATCTATGGCCAGAAATGGGTGAATTGGGGCTTCACGGAATAACCGTGCCGGAGGAATGGGGTGGTGTTGGTCTGGGCTATCTGGAACATTGTATTGCGATGGAAGAGATTAGCAGGGCCTCAGCCTCTGTTGCCCTGTCTTACGGCGCGCACTCCAACCTCTGTGTCAATCAGCTGTCCCGCTGGGGCAATGATGATCAAAAAACACGCTATCTGGACAAGCTGATTTCCGGCGAACATCTCGGCGCATTAGCAATGAGTGAGCCGGGAGCAGGGTCGGATGTTGTTTCCATGAAGCTGCGCGCCGATAAAAAGGGCGACCACTATATATTGAACGGGTCAAAATTCTGGATCACCAACGGACCTCAGGCGGATACTCTGATTGTCTATGCCAAGACTGATATGGACGCTGGACCTCGCGGTATCACTGCCTTTTTGATCGAGAAGGATTTCCCAGGATTTTCGGTTGCACAGAAGCTCGACAAGCTCGGTATGCGCGGTTCGGAAACGGGTGAGCTCGTATTTGAGAATTGTGAAGTCCCACAAGAAAATGTCCTGGGTGAATTGAATGGGGGAGTAGGCGTGTTGATGTCCGGATTGGATTACGAGCGCGCGGTCCTGTCTGCTGGTGCCGTCGGCATAATGCAGTCAGCCATGGATGTCGTTCTGCCCTACATTCATGAGCGCAAGCAATTTGGACAACCGATCGGCACCTTTCAGCTTGTGCAGGGCAAGGTTGCCGATATGTATGTCGGCATGAATGCAACTCGCGCCTATGTCTATTCAGTTGCGCAGGCGTGTGATCGCGGTGAAACCACGCGCGAAGATGCCGCCGGGGCAATCCTCTTTGCCGCCGAAAAGGCCACACAAATGGCCCTGGACGCCATTCAATTGCTCGGTGGTAACGGTTATATCAATGAGTATCCCACGGGTCGCCTGCTGCGCGATGCCAAACTTTATGAAATAGGCGCTGGTACCAGCGAAGTGCGGCGTATGTTGATTGGTCGCGAACTGTTTCAAAAGACGGCCTGAGCAACCCAACCAAGTGTTAACCACGGCCGCACTTTGCACTTGGTGTTCACGTTGAATTATTGATCTGAAGTCATTGTGAGCCAGGTGGGCCAGATATGATTTCAATTACACAAGAAAACGATTTTGACTTTATGGGCAGTGCCTATGCCGACCTGTTTGAACAGGCGGACGCAACTGCATTTCAATGCCCTGCTTGGCTGGATGCGTTTTATCGGGATCTGGCGCGAGAGAGCGGCGCCGAGCCAGTGATTATTACACTGCGTTCCAAGGGTGATTTGCTTGGAGTGGTTCCATTGATCAGGCGCAGACTGCGCGGTGTATCGATTGTAGAAGCAACCGATCTCGGTGTCAGTGACTATGCCTGTCCGGTGCTGCACCGGTCTGCGCTTCAATCCCTGAGCGATGAACGAGGTTTGGTGAAGTCGCTGCGTAACGCCATCGGTCGTGTCGACATATTGAGGGTTCGTCCGGTATTACCTGAACATTTGGCTGCATGGAACTTGCTTCTTGGTTGCAAAGAAGAACCGCTGGATTTCAGCGCCCATGCGGTTGCTCTCCAACCACCGTATCAAGAATGGCGTAAGGCCAATATTGATCGCAGCCTGTCCGGTATGATCGCTCGCAAGGGCAAACGCTGGAAGAAACAACATGCTGTCAGTCTGGAACGATTGCAGGACCCGCAATCCGCATCCTTGGCCATCCAGACTCTGGCGCGTCTTCGTCAGGGACGATTTGAAGGTGATCCAATCCAAACCGAGCCGGTAATGGACTTCTACGCGAGTGTAGCGGCAACAGGTTGCCAAACCGGCGAAGCTGAAACCTGGATGCTTTCCTCTGATGGCGAAATTGCTGCGGTCCTGTTCGGGCTGACCCACAAGGGCCGGTTTCTCTATTTGCTGATCGGAGCCGACTATGACGGTTTCGCTCGCCATTCACCGGGCCTGGTCCTGTATGACTGGATCATTGAAGACTGGATGGAGCGAGGTGGAACCAGCTTTGATTTCACCATCGGAGATGAACCTTTCAAGGCAAAATTTGGTACAAGTGCCAGCAAAATGTCCATGTATCTGGAGGCAAACAGCCTGTTGGGGAAATTGGTTCTCAACTTGTTTGGCGCCAAGCTGAGGCGTGAAAATGGCTGATTTTGCACAGGGCCTGCTGTCCAATTCCCTGATCGTGGCAGCCCATCCCGATGATGAATTGCTGTGGTTTGGTTCCATTTTGAAAAATGTGGACCGGGTCTTGCTGGTCTATGAAGACTATTGGCCCGACCCGGTCATTGGACCAGCAAGAGCGGCTGCGCTGTCCCGGTTTCCCCGCGGCAATGTCGACAGTTTGCGTTTGCCCGAAGCGGCGACAACCGGATGTGCAAACTGGCCAAAGCCGCAACTTTCAGATTGGGGCATTGAACTCGGCCTGCAGTGTGAAATTCGCGATGCCAAGCAGGCCATGAAACGACTATTTGGCCGCAGCAAGGCCCCGCGATCAGGCATTAGGCGCACCTATGAGGCAAACTACAAAGAACTGGTGGGCCGATTGCGGCCGCAGCTCGATTCCACAATGAACATATTCACCCACAATCCCTGGGGCGAATATGGTCACGAGGACCACATTCAGGTTTTTCGGGCGCTGGATCAATTGCGCAGGGAGATCGGCTTCAAGCTCTGGATGTCAAACTATTGCACTGAGCGGGCTTTGCCACTGGCTATGAGCTATTTTGAAACTCACAAGCCGAACTATATCCAATTGGAAGTCGATGTTAAATTTGCCGACATTGTTGCCAATGTGTACAGGCAAACCGATTGCTGGACATGGGCAGATGACTGGTCTTGGTTTGAAACTGAATGTTTCATGGAGGCCCCCACCAACCAGACCAGTATTACAAGCCAGGGACATCTATTCCCGCTCAACATGTTCAATATTGATCCGGTTGCTTAATCCTGTTGTGCTATGCAGATGTCGCGACTCGCCCGAAGGCCTGAATTTTGTTCTTGCGTGAGTGTCTGGTTGAGGAAGCCTGAAAACAGTTCAGCCTTTGTCATTTCCTCCAACATGCAATTGCAAAAGGTCGCGCAATAGCTGTCAGAGCGGTCGAGTGTGCAGGCCTGCTGACACTGGCTCAAGAATTGCGGCCTGCGATCTGGTTGCATGATAAATGTGGTGAACACAAAGAGCATCCCAATCAGTATGGGTTGGTGTAGGAGGTAGAAAATCAGCGCGCGCCGACCAATGAAAGTCAGAGGGTTTTGAACAGTGGTGGGCAGCGACAGGTGGCGAATTCTTTCCCAGGCCGGGCTGTTGAGCAGGAACTGCGTTGTGCCAATTCCGATGAGCACCACACCAAACCAAGGAAACAATGGCACATAATCGTTTGAAGGTGGGGCCACCGGTGCCAAGCCAACCCACCATAGTGCCGGATTGGAAAACAGGTCGTTGGAGAACGACAACCAAATGGCAAAAATGAATGCAGCCGTCAGCAGGGAAATCCACCACTTCCGTTGAACATAAAACAGGCCAAGCAGGCTGAAAAGCGCAATGCCGTGCAGAATGCCAAAAAAGATAAAACCACCCGGTACGGCAAAATAGGTGACCAGAGAGATTGCAGCCGCGGCTGCTGAGACTTGAACAAATCGTTTCCAGAACGAGTGCCAGGCGATCGACTGGTGGTGGGCCAATGTCAGACTCACGCCCACAAGGAACAGGAAACTGGTTGCAATTGATCGTGCAAAAACCAGCCACCCACCCCTGAGGGCAGTGTCAGGCGCTATCCAGCCAAAGAAACCAAGGTCCCAGGTGAAATGATAAACCGCCATTGCAATCAGGGCGAATCCCCGAGATACATCTATTATTGGCACTCGCAGGTTTGAATGGCTGGTGTCAGGCGGATTGGATGAAATGGTCAAGTGTTCGCCTGTTGTGATTGTGCTTGCCCACCGATACCATTTGTGCAGGGCAGAGCAAACAATTCAAACTGTCCTGGAGGCCAGCACATCATGAAATTCATCAATGCTAACGGAGTAAACATACCTGTGTTGGGGCTGGGTACCTTTAACCTGCACGGAGACGTCTGCTCGGGAATTGTCACTAAAGCGCTGGAGGTCGGATACCGGCATATCGATACAGCTGCCTTCTACGACAATGAAAGCGATGTTGGCGCCGGGATCAAGGCATCCAGAACCAATCGCGACGACATCTTCGTCACAACCAAGGTATGGCCAAGTGAGGTCAGGAACGGGGCCTTTCAGCAATCGGTTGAAGCGAGCCTGATGCGCCTCGATACTTCCTATGTCGATTTGCTCTTGATCCACTGGCCGCCCCAAAATGGAGATGTTGCGAATTGGGCTGCATTGTTAAATGAAGCCGCCGAACGTGGTTGGGCCCGAAACATTGGTGTTTCAAATTTTACCGTTGAACTGCTGGATCAGTTTGTTGCGGCTTCACCAAGACCAATTTGCGTCAATCAGGTTGAAAATCACCCGTTAATTGATCAGTCCAAGATTCGTGCAGCCTGCACGCGCCACGGGCTTGCTTTGCTGGGTTATTGTCCATTGTTCAAGGGTGGTGAACTGTTCCAGCACGATGCCGTGGAGGCCATCAGCCAGGCCACTGGTAAAACCCCGGCTCAGATTGTTCTGAGATGGCACATTCAGCATGAGGCTGCCGGAGCCATTCCCAAAACGGCAACCCCTGCCAGATTGGTTGAAAATTTCGACATTTTCGATTTTGTACTGGACGATGAGCAGATGGATTCACTCAACAACCTGACCTGCACTCACAAAAGATTGTGCGACTATGAATTTTCACCGGATTGGGACCCGACCTGACGCAATCCGGCTTCCCGATTCTCATATCAAAGAGGCAAGCCATGCAAAAATTCAAGCAGATTTATCAGATGGCCAGTAAACGCAAAGGGGGAGACGCAGAACTTGAGGCCTTGCTGGAACCGCCGATACCTTCCTCGCAACTGGCAACAGTGAGCGATGATCGCTGGTTGGCGATGATGACCAAATTTATCTTCAATGCAGGTTTCAACTGGAAAGTGGTCGAGGCCAAATGGCCCGGATTTGAGGCGGCGTTTAATGGATTTGACCCGACCCGCATCGCCATGTTCAACGATGATGATCTTGCCCGGCTGATCAGCGATGAACGAATAGTGCGCCATGGCGGGAAAATCCGTGCGGTGCAGGAGAATGCGATGTTCATTCGAGAGATTGCTGCAGAACATGACTCATTTGGCGAATTTGTTTCAAACTGGCCTGCGGCAGATTATGTCGACTTGCTTGATCTTCTCAAAAAGCGGGGTAGTCGGCTCGGTGGCAATACAGGTCAATATTTTCTGCGCTTCATGGGCTATGAC
>JBPCWM010000048.1:0-2669 GCA_051009515.1 Rhizobiaceae bacterium
GGAGATAGCTGCGATCATCGGCGACGGCATCAATAATTTCGAAGGGGAAGCGACCCGCGAGAGCGTTCAGAACTGCATTGAAAAATATGTTCCGGCAATAGAAGTGATCGATATGCGGGGAACTCAAATCAAGGATACGCCGCTGCCAAAAGCCGTTGCACTGAACATTTTCAACGCTGGATGTGTGTTGGGGAATGACGGCATTGCGCCTGAGGATCTGAATTTGGAATCAATCACCACCAGCATTAAGTTGAACGGAGAACCCTTTGAAAAAGAAACAAATAATGCTCCTCAGCACCCACTGGATGCAGTGGCCTGGCTGATGAAACACCTGAAGAACAGGCCGTTCAAATTGAAACCCGGAATGGTGGTGCTATGCGGTACCCATATCCCCATTCAGTATGTGCCGGCCCATGCGAAGCAAATTGACATTGCCATGAGTGGGCTCGGCACGGTTTCGATGTCATTGTCGGGCTCCAGTTGACCTTAAGCTTAGGGTCAGGACCTATAAATGGCTGAGGGTCGAATGCCAGGACAAAGCCTTTTTCTACCAAGGCGCGAGTGTAGCTCGCTGGACAGAGTGATGGGTACTGTCCGGTCAACAATGACCCGGAGCGGAGATCGCGAATGGTCACTCCTTGACCAGCACCCTGCCAGGCTTTCCTTGTTCGTGGACCCGAAAGACCAGAATAGTTACGCCATTGCTGCCTGACCTCGCGGAATGAATGTGCTTGAGTGGAACTTTACCGACTTCACCTGCAGAAAACACTTTTTCACCCTTTCCCTCCAGAAGAAGGGTAATACTTCCCTGTAAAACGTAGGCGAATTCTTCGCCAGGGTGCCAATGCTTTGGCAGCGCGGTATTCGGCGGCAGCGCGACATGGCTGAGTATAACTTCCACTCCGTCCGTGCCTTCAAGAACACTGGTCATCAAATCTTCGATCTTGGGCTTGTCCACCTTATTTTTCTGGTGGTCCTCATGCGCCATTGATACAGATAATGTGGCGGCAAAAAGGATTGCAGAGAGGATCGAAAATCGAATCGTTTTCATCGGATTTCTCCTAAGTTTCCAGGGTGGCATCGGGTCGCCAACATATTCTTGACTGCAGCGCACAGCAACCCGATACGACAGATGTGCACACACTTTGCGACCGCAATCAATCTGGCAGCGATGGTAATTTTCAAGTTATCAGTACTGACCCTAATTCTCGAACAGTCTGCCGTAGCCGGTGAGCCGGTAATCCAAACCGGCCAGTCGCATGGCTCCCCAGGTTCCTGCCATTGCACTGGAGACAACAGGAATATTGCAAAGTTTCTCGAGGGGCCGGGTGATCGAAGCGGTATTCAATCCGCCGCATGACAGGAACAATGCTTGTGCGTTCGGAGCTCCGGAAGTTGCTTCTTGCCCTAATTGCATCAACTCATCGTCTGTAACCTTGAACACATCTTCTACGTCAACGATGTCCATGGAACTGAGATTTTGAACTTCAAAACCACTGTTTGACAGATAATCGCGCAAAGGCCGGTTTACAGATTCACCGTAAGCGGTTCCAACCGCAAGGGTGTAGCAATCAAAACGCCTGAGCGCTTCCAGCACGGAACTTGTCATGGTCGTGGCAGGGCATTGTGCCGCCTCGCTTATCGCATTGATCAGCTGCGTGTTAAATTCCGGTCCCCGATAAAAACTCAAAGATGTCCCCATCAGGGAAATTACATCCGCGCCTCTTGCGGCCAGGTCTTTTGCACAATCGGCAACCAGATCGATCACACCATCGTATCCTTTTGGGGTGAGTTCGGTCAGTCCCAAACCTGAGGCGATGAAATGCACATTCGGAAACAGTTCGGCAGGTTCGGGTGGAACAAGACCGGCGGCTGGAGGCACGATCATGCCGATACAAGCGATATCCTTTTCAGCCATGCCTGGTTATCCCGTTTCGCTCAAGGAGCTACACCCGCAGAGTAAAAAATCAAACAGCCGGTCACTGTCCATTTTTTCGTGCTCTCGCATCAGACGCCGAACAAGCACGCAATCGTGGGCAGCCAAGGCGTCAATGATGTTTTCATGCTCTGCCACCGACTTGGGCATGCGGTCCAGTTTTTCGAACAGCCAGCTTCGATAAGGCGTAACCCGGGCGCGGACTGACCTTAGTGTCTGCAGCAATGTTCGGTTCATCGATGCCTGGGCAATTACAGAATGAAACTCGATATTGAGGTATTGAAATGCGTCAATTTTGTTGCACTTCATTGCGGTTTGCGAGCGCTTGTGGATGGCTTTCAATTTGCGCAGTTCAGGGTCGCTTATGCGTCGTGCTGCAAGTTCAGCGACAAGCGTTTCAAGTCCGATCAGCGCTTCGAACAATTCAGCCAGTTCACTGCCATCTACTTTTCGGATATATGCCCTTTGTCCTGGAGGCGTCTCAACAAGACCCTGGGAAGAAAGCTCTTTGATGGCTTCACGCACGGGGGTTCTCGATATGCCTAAGCGCTCTGCCCATGCGCGTTCATCCAGTTGCTGACCGGGTGCCAAACGACCGCACAAGATATCGTCTTCAATCACACGTCGCGCTTTGGAGGCCAGATTTTCAATTTCCTCAATTGGGTTATTTGCTTTTGGCATGCTTTTCAGCCCTTTAGCGAATAGGTCAGGATCATTGTCGAGATGTCATCTT
>JBPCWM010000049.1:0-2511 GCA_051009515.1 Rhizobiaceae bacterium
ACCTTTGTGTGCTGTCCCCGAAATCGTCTGGTCGAGGTCAAGTTCGTCGGCCGCACCATCGCGGGCAAATTTTCGCAACCGCCTGAGCGCCATTTTGATGTTGCGGACGCCCAATTCAACATCACCAGCAAGGTCTTTAAACTCACGCTTGTCCCAGACCTTGATAGCGCGCCGGTGGCGGCTTTCGTGTTGGCCAATACGGATACCCGCCGGGTTGTAACCGTAGGCGCCAAACGGCGATGTGCCGCCCGTCCCGATCCACTTATTGCCACCTTGGTGTCGGCCTTGCTGTTCCTGAAGGCGCTTTTTAAGCTCCTCCATGATCTTGTCCCAACCGCCAAGGTCTTCAATCTGCTTCTTTTCGTCTTCCGTCAGATAAAGCTCGCTCATTTTTCTGAGCCAATCTTCAGGGATCTCGGTTTCCAAATCTGCGGCGGCTGAAAGCGCTTCCAGGCCTTTAAAGACATGCCCAAAGACTTGATCGAACCGATCAATATGACGTTCGTCTTTGACGAGGGTGGAACGTGAGAGATAGTAGAAATCTTCGACATTTCCATTGGCGCAATTGGCCTCCAACGCTTCCATCAGCGTTAGATATTCCTTCAACGTCACGGGTACGTTGGCAGCGCGCAAGTGATCGAAGAAGGTTAGAAACATTCGCCTATGGCCCGAAGTTACTTGTGCTTGTGCGGGGTCCACACAACAGAGCTCATCATGAGCAATTCCGTTTCAGAGTGCAACGATGGCTCAAGCGGCATTCTACCTCAGTGCCCGATGCCAGTGCATCCGTGCGCGTGCGATGGGTCTCTGCTGTAGTGGGCGCAGGTTGGTTTCAGGCGATCAGGCAGAGCTCGAGGATGCGATGATGGCAAAACAAAAAAAGCCGCTGGAGTGATCCAGCGGCTTCGTTTGATTTTGTGTCTTAGCTTTGTGTTTGTTCAACTTTTCTTTGTCGCTCGATTGATCCGAAAACCGGTTTCCACTTTTCGGATCTGGCGACTTAGAAGTTGATCAGCGCACCAGCTTTAATCAGGTCGAACTCTTCGAAGCTGTTGTTGCCAACCGCTCCGATGCCACCGAAGCAACCTGCAGCAGCACATGTTACAGAGCCTTCGTAGTGGCGCCAGGACAACCATACAGACATTGTAGCTGCGTCGATTTCCTGAACAATACCGAGGCCATAACGCTCAAGTTCAGACGCTGTGGTGCCAGTAAGGAATGAACCTGTGTCCATCTTATCGCTGTCTTCGCCATATTCACCGTAAAGAACGGTGTGGCCAAGTGGGTTCCATTTCTGACGGATACCAGCCTTAACGTACCACATGTCACCTTCAGGCTTATTCAAGCCAGCTGTGTCAATGTACTCTTCAGCATAAGCACCGTACAAGAACAGACCGGTTTGGACGTGCATGATGAAGCCACCAACCTGGAAGGCTGATGCGTCATGACCACCGACGACACCAACACCGTTGGCGAAAATGCCACCCGGACCGTTTTCGTCTTTGGACTTGTTGTAAGCCGCTGCAACAGCGATCTTGATGCCAGAGAATTCACCAGCATAACGACCAGAAACCGCCCAATCGTCATCTTCACCCCAAGAGGCAGATGCCGAGAAGCCGGCAAAAGTTGGCGTATCATAGCGAACAACGTTCTTCGGATAGCCGTCACAGTCACCAGCAACACCGCCGCCGCCATTCAGAGGCGCGCAGCTAGCGAGGCTGCCGTAACCAAGGGCCGACAAGTTGCCAACTGAGTCACGCAGCGAGAAGCCGTTGATGTCATAAAGAACGTAGTTGGCTTGAACCAGCGAGCCAGAACCATCTGGCAGGATCGCTTGGTTGTCAGCTGCAGAAGACTGCAGACCAACACTTAAGCGACCATGCTTTTCGCTCTTGATGAACCAGTATGAGCTTTCGATACCGAAGTTGCTGAACACGCCATTCGCAACAAGCGCTTGAGCGTTTGTGCCTGGCGGATCATCTGAGGCTTGGTTGACCAACAATGAGTCATCAGCGATGATCTCAACCTTGAGCACATAACCAGCCGTCCAGCCTGGTGCGATGGTTGCCTGACCGGTGAAGGCCACGTGCGTACCAATCGACACAGAACCGGTGTCGGTGATGTAGGTGTTGGATTCAAAGCCATCGTCCCAATAGATCAATTGTTTGGCGACGAAGCCTGAAATGGTGAGAGAAACCTTGCGGTTTCCTTTGCGTGCCGTGGTCGCTTCCAATTCTGCAATGCGTTCTTCAAGGTCCGCACAACAGTTGCCGCCTAAATCAGCGGCAGAGGCGCCGGTCGCAAAACTACCGGCCATAAGGCCTGCAGCTGCGAGAGCGCCAAGGCTCATTCTTTTCATCACTGTCTCCCAATTCTGCGTTGGTAATCGAGGTCGCGGAACGAGGCACAAACGCAAAACTAGGCCGCATAACTTCGAGATCGACGGCAAAAAGCCCCCTTAGAGCCCGCCGTTGGCCGGAGAGTCGTGTGATTCGGGGGGATGCAACAATC
>JBPCWM010000050.1:0-5080 GCA_051009515.1 Rhizobiaceae bacterium
CTTCAAGCCGGTGCATGACCTTGGCTTCAGCAACCGGCACTCCCACCCTGCGAACAACAGTCTTGGAGCGCTCCTTGTCCATGGCCAGTGCCGAAGACATCACACCGGAATGGGTATAGGGGATTTCCAGATATTCGAGCACGCCTTGAATGGTACCGTCCTCTCCAAACGGCCCGTGCAGGGCGTTGAAGACGACATCTGGTTTCAGTGATTGAAGGGTTGAGGAAATATCGCGGTCCACATCCACCCGCGTCACATTGAATCCTTCGGCCTCCAAAGCATCAGCACACGCGTTTCCGCTCGACAGGCTGACTGGTCGTTCAGACGACAGTCCACCCAAGAGCACGGCAACATGCGTCATTGAGATACCTTTCTCACTTTCCCCGGTAGCATAAGGAGAATCACAAGCGATTCAGGGTTTCAAGTTCTCGCACCGGTCGAAAAATCGGCAACTTTGAATCAATTATTCAGAGACGCTCGGTAAATGATTCAAAAGACTCGACATTCTCAAGTGGCGTAAATTTGGATTTTTTTTCGCCTTGGTGCGGGAATCTGGCGTCAAAAAAGCAATTGGACCACCAATCAAACGAAAACCTGTCTATTTTTCAGTCGCAAGCAGGTGATTCGTCAGATGCCGGATTGCACTTCCTTGCCGGATTCAAATCGACCAATACGCTTGATTTCCCATTCAAGTTCAATGCCCGAACTGGCATGGACCTTTGCCCGAACCGCCTCACCTAAACTTTCAAGGTCATAAGCGGTTGCTCCACCGACATTGATCATGAAATTGCAATGCATTTCACTCATCTCGGCTCCACCAATCCGATAGCCTCGCATTCCTGCCTCATCGATCAATTTCCAGGAGGAATGCGGGAGGGGATTCTTGAAGGTTGATCCTCCGGTCTTTTCGCGAATTGGCTGCACTGTTTCGCGATGGTGCTGGACTTCATCCATGGCCTTTTGAATGGTCTTGCGGTCATCCGGCACACCTTCAAAAACCGCACCAGTAAAAATCAGATCGCTGGAGGCGGTACTGTGGCGATAGGAATATCCCATATCACCATGGTTGAGCACATGTCGTTTGCCGCTGAGGTCAATGGCGTGGACTTCCACCACACGGTTGGTTGTTTCAACACCATTTGCCCCCGCATTCATGCGCAAGGCACCGCCAACAGCGCCGGGAATGCCATGATAAAACTCAAAACCGCCTAACCCCTGCTCCAAAGCTGCCGCCGCCAAACGTTTGTCCGGCACGGCAGCACCGGCATAAATCCGATTTTGCGGCAATGGTTTAATGCTACCAAACCCCTTGCCGGACAGTCGAATGACAACACCTTCAATGCCAGCATCGCGAACCAGCAGATTTGATCCAATGCCAACCACTGTAACCGGCACCGCATCGGGCAATTGCGCCAAAAACAGCGACAGATCATCTTCATCCGCTGGAGAAAACAACAGATCAGCAGGTCCGCCGACCTGAAACCATGTTATTTTCGACATCGGAGCGTCAACGGTTAGGCGGCCACGTATATGTGACACGTCCAACTGTTCCAGAAGATTCTTGCCGCCCATCACAACGCTGCAAGCTCACCCGGGAGAGCTTCGGCCCAAGCCGTAATGTTACCCGCACCCAGAAAGACTACGAAGTCGCCGGGTCTGGCGATCTCCCGGATCAACGGGGCAATATCTTGCGGCCCTTCAACGGCTCGCACATCGCGATGCCCACCTGAACGAATAGCAGCCGCCAATGCGTTGGAGTCCACCCCTTCAATCGGCTCTTCACCTGCCGCATAAACAGGCGCGATCAGCACTACATCTGCATCGTTGAAACAGGCGCTGAATTCGTCAAACAGATCATTCAACCGGCTGTAGCGATGAGGCTGCTTGATTGCGATGACTCTTCCATCACCGCCAGAACGGACGGCGGTTCTTGCCGCTTTCAGTACGGCTGTAATTTCTACTGGATGGTGGGCATAGTCGTCGAACACCTCAATGCCATTCCACGACCCCATTGGGGTGAATCGACGACGCACACCTTTGAAAGCCTCAAGACCGCTTCTGATCGCTTCAGCACTTGCTCCCAATTGATGGGCAATCGCAATTGCCGCTGTTGCATTGGAGACATTGTGGATACCCGGCATGGGCAGGATTAGATCTTCAACAAGCCGGTCCTCGCCGCTCTTGCGGTCGTGAATTCTGATATCAAATACTGACTTTGCCCCCTGCGGGCGGACATTTGTAAACCGCACGTCGGCTTGCGGATTGCGACCATAAGACACGATACGCCGATCTTCGATCCGGCTAACCAGCGCCTGAACTTCCGGGTGATCGATACACATGACCCCGAAACCGTAAAATGGGACGTTCTCCACAAAGGTTTTGAAAGCTTCCTTGGCCTTGTCGAATGTCCCGTAGTGATCGAGATGCTCCGGGTCGATATTGGTCACGACCACCACGTCGGCAGGTAGACGCAGGAATGTACCATCACTCTCATCGGCTTCGACCACCATCCAGGATCCGTCACCCATGCGTGCATTGGTTCCAATCGCATTGAGAATGCCACCATTGATGATAGTCGGGTCCAGATCAGCCGCCTCCAGCAGTTGCCCAACCATGGACGTGGTCGTGGTCTTGCCGTGGGTGCCGCCGATCGCAATGGCCTGTTTAAAGCGCATCAGTTCGGCCAGCATTTCGGCGCGCCGTACCACAGGCAGCCCCCGTTCCTTGGCCTCAACGCGTTCGGCATTGTCATGCTTGATGGCAGTGGAAGTCACGACCACTTCACTTTCGCCAAGGTTTTCAGCGTGGTGACCGACATGCACCGTGATGCCCTTCTCTCGTAAACGCTGGACATTGGCGCCATCATTCTGGTCCGACCCCTGCACCGGATAACCAAGGTTGTGGAGAACTTCGGCAATGGCGCTCATGCCTATCCCACCGATCCCGATAAAATGTATCAGACCGATATCATCTGCCATTCTCATGTTTGCTATCCTTTTGGCGTCGTCCTGACAGCTGCCAGAACCGAGAACAAATGCAACGCAGCCTAGGTGACGTGGGCCTGAACCAGATCGGCAAGCCGGGCAGCGGCGTCGGGTACGCCCGCCTTTTTGGCGTTTTCTGCCTGTTTTGCAAGGGTCTGGGGATTCTTCATCGCGCTGCTGAGCAATTTGGCCAGCTTTTCCGCCGACAAATCGGGCTGACGCACGAGCAACGCTCCGCCTCCCGACGCCAGATATCCGGCATTGGCTCCCTGATCATCATCCAGCGCGCCCGGCAGGGGAACCAGAATACTGGGCACACCAATTAGCGCCAGTTCGGCAACGGATGAAGCACCGGATCGACAGATAACCAAATGAGAAAGGGAGACGCGGTGTGGCATGTCGGAGAAAAAGTCACTGACTTCAGCCACCACATTGAGTTCTTTAAGCGCAGCACGCACGTGATTGCCATCTTCTGGGCGAGCCTGCATGGTCAGGTTCAGCCGACTAAGCAATTCCGATGGCAAGAGTTCCAGTGCGGCAGGCATAATCTGCGAAAAGAAGCGTGCACCCTGACTTCCACCGAAGACCAGCAGATTAAATGGGCCTTTGGGGCTGGGAGCTGTGTAGGAACTGCGGGCTGCTTCGTGGGCAATGGCACGCAATGGATTGCCAGTCACCGTGATCGGCGCGCATTTCGGGCTAAGGCCGGCCTTGATTTCGAAACCAGATGCGATCGCAGTCATATTGGGAGACAAAAACCTGTTGGCGCGCCCCATGACTGCATTTTGCTCATGTAGAATTGTAGGGCATCCCTTGTGGTTTGCTGCCAGCAATGGCGGTACAGTGGGATAGCCTCCGAACCCAACAACTACGTCAGGCTTGAGCTTACCAATAAGGCGCCGAGAGAAAACATAGCCGCGAAACAACTGAAAAAAAGTACGAGCCAGCGCCACCGGATTCTTGCCGGTGAAAGTAGCCGATGCAACAATGTGAACCGAGTCTGCTGGGAAGCTCGACAAAAATCGTTTTGCCCGATGGTCAGTCGCCAGATGGACCTTCCAACCTCTTTTTTTCAACTCCTGTGCCAGCGATTGCGCAGGAAAGAGATGTCCGCCTGTCCCACCAGCCGAAAGCAGCGCAGTCTTGTTCATGTCAGTGCGCTCCAACCCCGGCAGACCGGGTATGAACAACCGGGGATATCTTCGCAGCCGGCCTGCGATAGCTTTCAGCCCTCTTGCGGCTCAACGCCAGAACAAGCCCCATTCCAAATGCCACTGCCATAAGCGAAGACCCGCCGTAGGAAATAAAGGGAAGTGTCATACCCTTGGCCGGCATGAGACGCAAATTGACGCAAATATTAATAATGGTTTGAAACCCGAACATCAGAACAAGCCCGGACAAGGCCAATTGGACAAATCGATCCCTTTCCTGCAATCCGTGGTGCAGGCCTTTGAGAACAACAAATGCAAATGTGGCAACCAATGCCATAACCAGCACAATTCCGAACTCTTCTGCGGCAACGGAGAATATGAAATCAGTATGGCTGTCTGGCAAGCCGTATTTGACCTGCCCTTCGCCCGGTCCGCGGCCGAACCACCCGCCATTTGCAATTGCTTCCAGGCCTCGATCAACCTGAAAATTATCGCCAGACCCGGTTATGAAGCGATCAATTCGCGCTGTTACATGGGGAATGGTGAGATAGGCAACTGCAAAACCTGCAACACCCAGACCACCGAGCAGGATGATCCATATCCACGACATTCCAGCCATGAAGAACATGGACCCCCAGATCATTGACAGCAGGACTGTCTGGCCAAAGTCAGGTTGAATAACAAGTAATCCCACGCACACACCAAACAAAAGTATGGAAAAGAAATTGCAGGGAATATCCGATCGCTTGGCACTTTCAGAAAACAGCACTGCCGTGATGACAACGAAAGCAGGCTTGAGAAACTCCGACGGTTGCAGGCTCAGCGGACCAATGGCCAGCCAACGGGTTGCTCCTTTTGCCGAATATCCAATGAAGGGCAAGAGACAAAGCACAAGGATCGTACCGATCAAAACCAATAACGAAAGGCGTTTGACATGTTTAGGCT
>JBPCWM010000051.1:0-4021 GCA_051009515.1 Rhizobiaceae bacterium
GACGGAATATTCCTGTTTGGTACAGGCCGCGACGGCCACCAAACTGAACAGCATCAAATAGCGAAAACTCATGATTGGGGCCTCCGGGCAATCGCATAATTGCGCATGGTGCATTCTTGTCCCTTGGGTGAACACTGTGCCCAGAATGTGGCAGGCAGTCTTCGTGACCCTTGGTACGCCCCTGAATTACCGATGCGCGGTCCTGTCTTGTTGAAACCGGGTTTGGTTAACAATTTCTAAACAGACGGCAATCCGACTTGCGCTCGACCTTCATCGGTCTTGAGCGAGAAATCCTCACCGCGGTAGGCATCTGCTTCAGCTGTCGTTAGCCAGACTATGGCCTTGGCCACCCATTCGGCTGGAATATGTACGGACGGGTCCAACTGGCTGACGGGATTAATTCCCGAGGATTTGATCTGAACCTGCATATCTGTGGCAACAGTGCCTGGCGAAAGCCCGATCATGCGAATACCGTTTTCCGCCTCTTCCTTGTGCACACATTTGGTCAGCGACAGCACTGCCGCCTTGGTAGAACAATAGTGGCTCCACCCTTCAAGCGCACCGGTTGCGGCACCCGATGAGATGTTGACGATAGTTCCACCTCCTCGGCTCTTCATAACCGGGAGGGCCTCGCGGATTCCATAATATACGCCCTTGAGATTGACATCCACCACCTGCGACCATGCCATGGGATCCGACCCGTCAATGCGGGAGATCGGGTCAATCAGACCGGCATTGTTGACCAGCAGGTCAAGGCCATCAAATTTCTCAACACATTGCTTAACAGCTTTGCTGATGTCGTCATAACTTGAAACATCTCCTGAACAGGCCTCAGCTATGCCGCCAGTCTGGGTGATATTCTCCACTTCATCTTGAAGCTTGTCTTTCGATCGCGCCATCATCACAACAGAATAGCCAATGCTGGCCAATTCCCGAGCAGTCGCCGCGCCAATGCCCGATGAAGCCCCGGTGATCAGCGCAATTTTTCTTTTTACATTCATCATTTCACCCAATTCTTGCAAACGAAAGTTTGACCCAGCCAACCGTCAATCGCGTTCAACGCACAGCGCCACGCCCATTCCGCCACCAATACACAACGTCGCCAATCCCTTCTTGGCGTCCCGTGCCTCCATCTCGTGCAGAAGCGTTGTCAGGATGCGCGCGCCAGATGCACCGATCGGATGGCCAATTGCAATTGCTCCACCATTTACGTTGACCTTGTCTGTGTCCCAACCCATTTCCTGATTAACAGCGCAGGCCTGCGCAGCGAACGCTTCATTGGCTTCTATCAAATCAAGCTCTTCCGGTTTCCACCCAGCCGTTTTCAGTGCCTTTTGGGATGCCGGAATAGGTCCTGTACCCATGACCGCTGGATCAACACCGGCTGTGGAGCGCGATACTATGCGGGCCAGCGGTGTGATACCCCGTCGGTCTGCTTCTGCTGAACTCATCAGCACAAGAGCGGCGGCCCCGTCATTGATGCCAGATGCATTTGCGGCTGTGACTGAACCATCTTTGGAAAAGGCCGGGCGAAGTTTGGCAATACTCTCCAGTGTCGCGCCATGACGGATATATTCGTCTTCCGAAACCACAATATCTCCCTTGCGTGTGGATATGGTGACCGGCGCAAGCTGGCTGGTGAACCGCCCTGCTTTTTGGGCGGCTTCCGCCTTGTTCTGGGAAGCAAGAGCAAATTCATCCTGACTGTCGCGGCTGATCTGATACTTCTGGGCTACATTTTCCGCCGTCACGCCCATGTGATATCCATTGAAAGCATCCCACAAGCCGTCCTTGATCATGGAGTCGATCATGGAGAAATCACCCATCCGCTTGCCCTCACGCAAATGCTGGCAATGGGGTGACAACGACATGCTTTCCTGCCCTCCGGCCACGACGATGTCGGCATCCCCGCCCTCAATCTGCTGCATTCCGATGGCCACTGCCCGAAGGCCGGACCCGCAGACCTGGTTGATGCCCCACGCGGAAGACTCCTTGGGAATTCCGGCCGCCATTGCGGCCTGACGTGCCGGGTTCTGTCCCTGTCCCGCCGTCAGCACCTGACCAAGAATGACTTCATCAACCTGTGCCGGATCGACGCCGGCCGAATCCAGGGCAGCACTGATGGCGACCTGACCCAGTTCATGGGCAGGAACCGTTGAAAGGCATCCGTTGAAGGAGCCGACCGGGGTGCGCATGGCTGAGACTATGGCGATGGATTGAGCGGCATTGGACATTAGCAATAAATCCTGTTTTGTTCCTTGAATTTCACATACCCCCAACAAGGGCATCAGTCGACAAAATTCATACGACTTCTGGGCGGGAAATGATTATCTTTGAATTATTGCACTTGTGAAATGGTGTCTATAGGCTATCGTTTTGCCCATATGGGGATGGGAACAAAGGGAAGAAATTGCCCGAGAAAGTAGATTTTGAAGCGGCCAACCGCCCGCTGGACCAAAACCTCATGCGCTATATTTGGCGCCACACGAGGGCTGAGCAGATATGGATCCTGTTCGTCATCATAATTTCGATGCCGACATATTTTCTTGTGCTCAATCTGCCGGTTCGCATTGTGAACGAACCCATTCAGGGTGAAGGTTTCGACACGGCCACCGCCACAATGACCTTTTTGGACCTAACCATCTCCCTACCCTCTTGGCTGGGAGGGGCCTCATTCGAGATATTCAGCGGATTTGAACTGACACGCTGGCCTTATTTGATTGCACTTTCGATGCTGTTTCTGTCGCTGGTTTGCATCAACGGCCTGTTCAAGTTTTACATCAATACCTACAAGGGCCGCCTGGGCGAGCGTATGCTCCGCCGAATGCGTTATCAACTCGTCGACCGGGTTCTGCGTTTTCCGATCTTTCACTTCAAGCGAGTCAAAGGCTCCGAAGTTGCGTCCATGGTCAAGGACGAAGTTGAGCCCTTTGGCGAATTCATCGGTGATGCCTTTGTCCAGCCGGTCTATCTGGGTGGTCAGGCCCTGGTTGCTTTCGCGTTTATCTTGAACCAGAGCTTTTGGCTGGGCATGATCGCGGTTGCCATTATAGCCGTACAAATGACGTTGATCCCCCACTTGCGCAAGCGCGTATTAATCCTTGGCCGCATGCGCCAGGTCACGGCGCGTATGTTGTCAGGCCGCATCGGCGAGATTGTCGAGGGCATTACTGCGGTTCACGTAAATGACACTTCAAACTACGAACGGGCCGAGCTATCCAACCGCCTTGGAAAGATCTTTTTCATTCGATACGAGTTATACCAGCGCAAGTTTTTCATCAAATTCCTGAACAACTTCCTGGCCCAGCTGACACCGTTCCTGTTTTACGTGGTTGGCGGCTACTTCGCCATTCGCGGTACGCTGAATGTCGGTCAGCTTTTGGGTGTGGTCAACGCCTACAAAGACCTCCCCTCTCCAATCAACGGCCTGATCATGTGGGATCAGAAACGGACAGATATCAACATCAAATATGCGCAGATCGTTGAACAATTCAATGTCAAAGGCATGAGTGATGCTGAAATGCAGGCTCCGACCAGTGAACCTGTACCGCCTTTGACTGGTGCGATTTCTGTCAGCAATCTTAATGTAACGGATGAATCCGGCACTGTTCTAGTTGAAGACGCAGATTTCACCTTGCCTATAGACGGCATTACCGCGGCAGTTGGGCCACTTGGGTCAGGTGCGGGAGCAATGGCCAATGTACTGGCTGGTCTGATCGAACCAACAGGTGGCCGCGTTCGTCTCAACGATACGTCGATTTCCGAGCTACCCCAAAGCGTGCGTGGACGCCGTTTCGCCTATGCTGGCAGTGAATCCTATCTCCCGCAGGCAACCATCTTGGACAGCCTGCTTTACGTGAACAAACACGCACCACTGCGCAACCGGGACCCTGAAACTATTGCCGACAAAATCCATCCAAGAACGGAAAGCGAGGCAAAGGCTTCGGGCAATACATTACTGGACTACTATGCCGATTGGGTGGATTACGATGCCATGGGTATATCAGGACCAGAAGAGGTC
>JBPCWM010000052.1:0-14516 GCA_051009515.1 Rhizobiaceae bacterium
ATCGGCAAGCGGATGTCCCAGAGTAGATAATTCCCAATCAAGCACAGCAATCACTTCATCCCGGTCCGGTGCGAAAATCATGTTGTCCAGCCTGTAATCGCCGTGAACAATAGAAACCACTCCGTCGTCTTCAGGCATATTGGTCTCAAGCCAGTCGATGACATCATGAACCTGCTGATTATGCTCCACTTCAGAAGCGCGATATTGTTTGGCCCAACGATCGGTCTGGCGGGCAAAATAGCTTCCCGGCTTACCAAAATCCCCAAGGCCGGCTTTCGACACATCGACATTGTGGAGACGGGCAAGAGTGTCGTTCATAGCGTCATAAATGCGCGAACGTGCAGCTGTGTCATCGCCCATTTCCGGCAAGACCGGATCCCAGAATATCCGCCCTTCAAGATATTCCATGACGAAAAACATGCGGCCGATCGGAGAGTCCTCTGCATCCGGCGACAAGGCCAGCATTTTGGGAACCGCTACATTGGTCGATCCAAGGGCATGCATCACCCGGTATTCGCGATCCACCGCATGGGCTGATTTCAGCAGTATGCCCGGTGGCTTGGCGCGCAGGACATATTGGCCGGATGTCGCGTCCACCCTGTAAGTCGGGTTGGACTGGCCATCACCAAACTTGTTCAGCGACAAAAAGCCGGAAAAGCCGGGAACATGGTCTTCCAGCCATTTTGCGAGTGCAGTTTCGTCAAGTTGTGTGCTCATGCAATTACGATCCGGCCATGGCCTTTTGCACCATTTTCATGACGTGATCATTGCCTTGCATGTGCTCAACCGCGTTTTCCATATCGGTGATTGACGACCAGTTTTGCGCAATCATTTCAGGCGTGCGATCTGCTTCATCGAAGAATAAGCCTTCTGCTTCCATCAATTTGGCAACGGTGTAACCGCCCGCTCCGGCCAGCAGAATGTTTCGGCTTGGGGCTTCGCTTGATCCAAGAAAGACCACCGCCGGAGTGACCCATTTCGGATCCAGCAATTTCAAGGCTTCTGCCGGTATGACATCTTCTGTCATGCGTGTGGCTGCGGTTGGCGAAATGCAATTGACATGAATATTGTTTTTTGCCCCTTCAATGTGAAGTGTGTTCATCATGCCCCAAACACCAGTCTTGGCGGCTCCGTAATTGGCCTGGCCAAAATTACCGTATATGCCAGAGGTCGAAGTGGTCATGACAATGCGGCCATAGTTTTGGGCTTTCATCTGGTTCCAGACAGCAAGGGAACAATTAGCCGAACCGGTCAGATGCACGGCGATCACGGCATCCCATTCCTCGCCGCTCATCTTTCCGAAGCTGCGATCGCGCAAAATGCCAGCGTTGTTGACCAGAACATCAACGCGGCCATAGGCCTCCATCGTCTGTTCCACCATTGCAGCAACCTGGGTGCGGTCGGCAACATCTGCACCATTGGCAATGGCCTCTCCGCCCGCGGCCTGAATCTCCGTCACAACGGCCTCAGCGGCCTGCGACGACCCGCCCGAGCCATCGCGCGCGCCACCAAAATCATTGACCACGACCTTAGCGCCACGTCTGGCAAACTCCAGAGCATGGGATTTGCCAAGACCGTTGCCAGAGCCCGTAATGATGACAACCTGATTGTCGAAACGAATGTCACTCAAGATGTTTTCTCCAAAACCGTGTAGCCCAGCCATTCTGCCGTGAGTGCCGGGCGCTTTTCATTTTCAATTTCTACCGTCACTGACCGGGTAATCAAAACCGAATTCTCTGTTTTCTTATCAACCGATTTCGTGACGAATTTTGCACGCACTTTGCAACCGGATTTGACTGGTGAAGTGAAGCGAATCTTGTTGAAACCGTAATTTATCCCCATCGCCGTGCCCTGCAGCGGCTTTTCGCTGTCATAACTCATGGCGGACAACATGGAGAGGGTGAGAAAGCCGTGTGCGATCGTTCCGCCAAAAGGCGTATCAGTTGCGCGCTCAGGGTCAACATGGATGAACTGCCAGTCATCGGTCACATCGGCGAATGTATCAATTCGGCTTTGGTCCAGCGTATACCAGCGCGAATAACGCGGTTCACCGCCGACCTGATCGAGCAGTTCCTGCATCGAAATTGTGTCGCTCATGTCCATTTCAGTTAATCTCCGGAAACAGGGATTCATCGCCCGTATGCACCAGATAACCACCATCAAGCGGTATTGTTGTGCCGGTTACATAGGAACCGCCATGGCCGCAAAGGAACAATATGGCGGCGGCAATGTCAGCAGGGCGTCCGATACGCCCCATAGGATTCTTTGCGCCTGTCGCTGCCGCCCCCTCTTCGCTGGCGGTGGCAAAGGCTGTCATTTTGCTGGGAAACGGCCCTGGCGCCAGCGCGTTGACCGTGATCCGGCGGTCGGTCATTTCATTGGCCAGAATGCGGGTCAGATGAATAACAGCTGCTTTTGAGGCAGAATAGGAATAACAGCCATCCGCCACCGGCATGATACCCATCACAGATGCCGTATTGATGATACGAGCCGGATCTTCATCACTGGCCGCCCTATCAAGCATCGGGGTCAGGCCCCTGGTCAGCTCAAAGATCGAAGTGACATTGAGGGTCATCACCTTGTCCCATGCAGAGCGCGGGAAAGTTTCATAATCGGCTCCCCAGGTTGCACCTGCATTATTCGCGAGTATATGCAGGCGATCTGTGCGTTTTCCAATTTCGTTGACTACCTGTTCCACGCCAGCCTCGGTTGCCAGATCCGCACCAAAGCCCTCAGCAGAACCCGGCGCATCCAGCGCATTCAACTGTTGCGCCACAGCCTCGCAATGCTCGCCCTTGCGCGAACAGATCAGCACACGGGCACCGCACTGCACCAAGGCTTCCGCCATCATTCGCCCGATGCCGGTTGCACCGCCAGTTACAAGGGCCGTCTTGCCCTCAACCGAAAAAAGACTGTTGAGATAGGCCGTCATCCAATGCTCCGCCTGACATTCAAATTCACCCGAATACAAAAAGCTTAGTCGGTCGTGATTGGATTGACAACATACCGGGTAGTATGTTTCCTGTACTTCAACGCAAATTTTTTTCCTGCTTCAACTTGAAAACTAACACCTCCAAAAGCCTTCAGTCCAATGGCGTATCACGCCAGGCCAGAATGCGCCCTGAGGGCAGTCAGTCGCGGCAGGATATTTTGGTTGCCGCAGCGGAATGTTTTAAGGAAAACGGATTTGCCGCAACCAGCATCGATGACGTGGCCCATCATCTTGGAGCCACCAAAGGCATGATCTATCACCATTTCCGGTCGAAGATGGATCTGTTTTTTGCAGTTTATCAGCGTGGCATGGAGATCAACTTTGAAGCCACTACACCGCAGGCTGACTCCCAGCATCCGCCGCTAGTTCGATTGGTTCGCATGGGCATGGCGCATTCCATTGCCCTGATGGCCCATCAACCCTTTCAAAGGGTGCTGGCACAGGGGGTCGCCATGCATCAAACGGGATCAACCACTGCTGCCCAGCGCGACACGCTCTCGACGCTGATCGAGACCCGCGACACATATGAAACGATGTTTCGCAGAGCCATTGAGGATGCCGCGCAACAGTGCAACACTGTAATCAACAATCCCTCACTGGCTTCCAAGAGTTTTTTGGCCGTGTTGAACAGCACGGTATTCTGGTACACGCCACGACGCACCAATGCCACTGAAGAACAGGTTTCCATTGCCGCAGAACTGGTGAATTATGCTCTGCGCGGATTGGGTTTGAATATGCCGCCACATGCCATTGATGATTGGATAAAGACTAATGAGTGAAGCTGTTATGGATTTAGGTCTGTCACCCCGTGTTGCTGAGTTGCGCAGCAAGGTTGCAGACATGATCGAAAACGAGGTGCTGCCCGTTGAGCACGAATTTTTGGCTGATGTCGCGGTCGGTGACCGCTGGACCTATACTGACCGGATGACTGAAATTCTGGAAGGTTTGAAGGCTGAGGCCCGCAAAAGAGGATTGTGGAATTTCTGGCTTACAGATTCAGAACGCGGCTACGGTTTGTCCACGGTCGAATATGCCTATCTCGCCGAAGAAATGGGCAAGGCCCATCTGGGAGCGGAAACATTTAACTGCTCGGCACCTGATACTGGCAATATGGAAGTATTTGAACGCTATGCCAATGATGCGTTGAAAGAGAAATGGCTGGCCCCACTGCTGGAAGGCAAGATCCGCTCTGCCTACGTAATGACTGAACCGGACGTAGCTTCATCTGACGCCACCAACATCAACATGTCGTGCGTACGCGATGGTGATCAATATGTTCTCAATGGCGAGAAATACTGGATATCGGGAGCCGGAGACCCGCGGTGCAAGGTCTATATCGTGATGGTGCGCACCGGCGGCGATGATGCGCCCAAACACCAACAGCACAGTCAGGTTGTTGTTCCCGCTGACACGCCGGGCATTGAAATTCTGCGCGCCATGCAAGTTTTCTCTATGGACGACGCCCCGCACGGCCACATGCATATGCGTTTTACCGATGTGCGTGTGCCTGTTGAAAACCTGCTCCTGGGGGAAGGACGCGGATTCGAAATTTCCCAAGGTCGTCTGGGGCCAGGCCGCATCCACCACTGCATGCGGGCAATCGGTCAGGCCGAACTCGCCCTTGCGCTGATGTGCAAACGCTCCATCCGGCGTGAAGCCTTTGGCAAGCCGCTAGCCCAATTGGGCGGCAATTTTGACACGATTGCCGATGCACGCATGGAAATCGAACAGGCACGACTGTTGTGCCTGAAAGCAGCCTGGATGATGGATCAGGGCGATCCGCGTGCAGCCGCCCCGTGGATTTCAAAAATCAAGGTTGTTGCTCCCCTCGTGGCACTGAAGGTCACCGACGATGCAATGCAGATGCATGGCGGAACGGGTATATCGCAGGATACACCGCTGGCCCGTCAATGGATGCACTTGCGCACTTTGCGTTTCGCCGATGGGCCCGACGCGGTTCATCGCAGGCAGGTTGCACGCACGGAACTGAAAAAGCACACCCAGCAGAAAATGACCTGACATGAAATCGCTGATCCTGAAAAATGACGGATATGCTGCCGAGCGGCCGGACAGTATGGTTCTGGAAGACCTGTCAAACTTCGTTGAATATGGCGACCTGCCGGAACCGGAACCGGCAGAGGATGAGGTAAAGCTCAAGGTATTGCTGGCCTCGGTAAATCCATCTGATGAAATGTTCATTCAGGGGTTGTACGGCCAGCCACGCATTGCCGGAAACGGTGCCGGGTTCGAAGGTGTCGGCAAAGTGGTCGCATCGGGTGGCGGACCCGTAGCTGACGGCTTGAAAGGCCTGCGGGTCGCGTTTGTGGCTATGCCCGGCAAACCCGGCGCATGGAGTGAATACTCTATTGCCAATGCGGCGACCTGTATTCCACTGATAGATGGTGTCAGTGACACTGATGGCGCTGCGATGATCGTCAACCCGCTTACCGCATTGGCCATGTTTGATCTGGTCAAAAAGAATGGAACGAAATCCTTTATCGTCTCCGCCGGTGCCAGTCAGTTGTGCAAACTGATGATTTCAGCGGCCCGAGATGAGGGCTATGCGCCAATAGCTCTGGTGCGGCGCGACCACCAAATAGCACTGCTGAAGGACCTCGGCGCGGCCCATGTTCTGAACACTGAAGATGCGGCATTTCAATCCGAATTGAGAACTCTAATGCGGCAGGAAAAGCCCCGCATATTTCTTGATGCCGTCGCCAACAATACCAGCGCCGTAGTTTTTGATTCCATGCCCAACAAGGCCCGTTGGGTCATCTATGGCAAGCTGGACGATCAGTTGCCTACGATCATTCAACCTGGCCAGATGATCTTCCAATCCAAGTCCATTGAAGGCTTCTGGTTGACGCGCTGGATGCAGGAAACTTCCATGGCAGACAAGATATCTGTAATCCAGAATGCACAAAAGAGATTCGCCAGTGGCGAGTGGAGCACCGATGTGACTTCGATTGTGCCGTTAAGCGATGCGATTGCACAACTTCCCGAACTTTTGGCCAAACCCGACGGGAAAGTGTTCATCAAACCAGACTGATGCACAATTGCCCTTGATTGCGGTTGATGCACCGCTATGGTCACTGCCGACAGACTGGAGACTTGCCGTAAGATTTCCAGACCAAAAGAGTTTTTCGGGAGGCGCCGGGTGGATTTCATTCAAATCCTGGTAAGCGGCATTGCAAATGGCTGTATTTACGGATTGATCGCCCTTGGGTTTGTCTTGATCTACAAGGCAACCGAAGCCATCAACTTTGCCCAGGGTGACTTCATGATGCTCGGGGCCTTTTTGTGCCTGGGCTTTACCAATGCCGACTTCATGGGGATCAATTTCTGGCTGGCAGTACCCATGGCGATTATACTGATGGGCGTATTCGGCTATGCCTTCGACTGGGGTGTTTTGCGGCATATGTCGGGCCAGTCACAAACCTCTGTCGTCGTGCTGACCATCGCAGTTGGTTTCATTCTGCGCTTTGCGGCAGGAACAATCTGGAGCCACGAACCGGTATCGCTTGAGACGCCCTTTGCCGGTGAATATGTGCGGCTGGGCGGTGTAGTATTGGGGGTCAACGAGGTTTTGGTAATCGTCGTGACAATTGCACTGACTGCGGCGCTGTTCGTCTTCTTTGCCAAGACCAAGCTTGGAGTGGCCATGCAGGCGGCTTCGCAAAATCAGTTGGCCGCCTATTATATGGGCATACCGGTCAAGCGTATACAAAGTCTGGTCTGGGGCCTGTCGGGCATGGTGGCGGCTGTTGCCGGCATTCTGTTTGCATCAAAGGGCGCAATCGATCCTTCCTCTGGCCTGTTGGGCATCAAGGCCTTTGCCGCCGCTGCAATTGGAGGGTTTGGGTCATTGCCCGGTGCGTTGGTGGGCGGTCTGATCATAGGGCTGATCGAGCCCTTGTCCGCGCGCTATGCACCAGACGGGTTTACGGGCATTGCCCGAATTGCACCTTATGCAATTTTGATAATTGTACTGATCTTCCGTCCGGACGGTCTGTTTGCACAGACCCAAAAGAAGAAGGTTTAAGCAATGCGGTTTGTATTCAAGACTTCCTATGATGCCGATATTCGCTGGTTCAAGCACGGTGCGCAGATGTTCTGGTACTTGGCGCTGTTGCTCGCCATGGTCTTGCTGCCGGTCTATTTCATGGCAACCGACAATTCATATCTGTTGGGGGAAATCACCAGCGTTCTTATCTTTTCCATCGCCTGCCTAGGGCTGATGTTGTTGATCGGGCAAACCGGACTTGCAAGCCTTGGACATGCTGCCTTCATGGCGATGGGGTGCTATGCCAATATCCTGCTGTTGAATGCTGGCCTGCCCTGGCTGATCGCCTTTCCCCTTGCAGGATTGCTGACCGGTATCGTGGGAACCCTGATCGTATTCCCCGTGTTGCGCCTGCACGGCGTCTATCTGGCATTGGCAACACTCGCCATGTCGATCATTACCGGTGATGTTATTGATCTGACCGAACGCTGGACTGGTGGGGTCAGCGGCATTGTCGTACCCGACATTTCCATCTTCGGATATGTTATCAACAAATATTCCAATCCCTTTGCGTTCTATTTTGTGACCCTGGCCGTGGTGCTGATATGCGTTGCGGCTTACCGCAATTTGCTGCGTTCGACATCTGGCAGAAGTTTTGCAGCTGTGCGGGATTCAGAGGTTTCCGCACAGGCCATGGGCATTAATCTCACAAGAACCAAGTGCTCTGCATTCTTCCTGTCCAGCATTGCAGCAGGGCTCGCCGGAGCCTTGTTCGGACATTCCGCCACATATGTTACCCACGAAACATTTGACATTGTCATGTCCATCACCCTGTTTCTGGCTATTGTGGTGGGTGGTCTTGGCTTCATGCATGGCGCATTTCTGGGGGCAATTGTCAGCGGGTTTATTCCTGTTCTTATCGCAAATGGGCGCACAGTTCTCTCCACCGCTTTTGACATCAACATCAATGTGCCGGGGCTTGAAAGCGCTATATTTGCAGCCATTGTGGTTGCATTCATTTTGTTTGAACCGATGGGACTCTATGGCCGCTGGCTCAAAATCCGAGCCTATTTCGAACTGTTTCCATTCTATCGCAAAGACATGTTTCGCCGCCAGAAAAGCTATCTCAAGACAGAACGGGTGCGCTGATGGAAGCTCCCCTGCTCAAGATCGACAATGTGGTTCAGCGCTTTGGAGGCGTGGTCGCGGTTAACAATGTATCGCTAGAGGTGCGACCCGGAGAAGTATTTGCGCTTGTAGGACCAAATGGCGCCGGTAAATCCACCGTCTTTAACCTGATATCGCGGTTTTATACACCGTCTGAAGGCGCAATTACATTTGACGGTCACGACCTGCTCAAACAATCCAGCGATGGCATCCCGTCACTGGGAATCGCCCGCACGTTCCAGAATATCGAACTGTTTGCCCAGGCAACCGTGTTGCAAAATTTGCTTGTGGGCCGCCATCGCCATCGCAAGGCCAACTTGCTCTCCCAATTGCTGTTTTTGCCCCATGTGCGAGAGGAAGAGCATTCCCATCGGGAAGCTGTAGAGAAGGTCATCGACTTCCTTGACCTGCAGGCATATCGCGACAAGATGATTTCCAGCCTGCCTTACGGGGTGCGCAAGGTTGTGGAACTGGGCCGCGCCCTTGCCACGGAACCCAAGCTGTTGCTGCTGGATGAACCAGCGTCCGGCCTGTCGGTAGAAGAAACCAAGGACATGGCATTCTGGATTGAAGATATTCAAAAGCAGATGGGCATCACTGTTTTGATGGTCGAGCACGACATGGGGCTGGTTTCGGCTGTATCTGACCGTGTTCTGGCCCTGTCCGATGGTAAGGAACTGGCGACGGGAAGCCCTGCTGAGGTTCAATCCCATCCGGCTGTGGTCGAGGCCTATCTTGGCACGTCCGGCATTCAAAAAGCAGGAATGAGCGATACTGGAAAACTCAAGGTCAATGGCACATGAGCGGGACTGAAACGCCAGTATTGCGGGTGGACAACGTGGAGTCCTATTACGGCCCGATCCTGGCAATCCGGGGCGTATCCCTTGAAGTGCGCAAGGGCCAGATTGTTACTGTTCTGGGTGCAAATGGCGCCGGCAAGACCACTTTGCTGAAAACTGTATCCGGGGTCATGGATCCTGAAAAAGGTACGATTCGACTGGAAGGGCAGGAAATCCAGGGCAATGAACCGGACCGTATCGTGCACAAGGGCATGGTGCATGTGCCGGAAGGTCGGGAGATATTTCCCCTGCTCAGCGTTGCCGAAAACATTTCTATGGGGGCCTATACTCGAAGCGACAAGGCACAGATCGCTGACGATATTGACATGGTCTATTCCTATTTCCCGATCCTCAAGGAACGCGCCAGTCAGGCAGCGGGCACATTGTCGGGCGGCCAACAGCAGATGCTGGCGATCGGCCGCGGCCTGATGGCAAGGCCAAACATCATGTTGTTGGATGAACCGAGCCTTGGCCTTTCGCCTTTGCTAACGGAAGAGATATTTGCCATCATCAAAAGGCTGAACCGCGAGCAGAATGTGACAATGATGCTGGTGGAACAAAATGCCGCCGTGGCACTGGCCGTTGCAGACTATGGCTATGTCATGGAGCTTGGGAGGATTGTCATGGCCGACGAAGCGGCCGGTCTCGCCGCATCAAAAGACGTGCAGGAATTCTACCTCGGCATATCGCAGGAAGAAAGCCAGCGCGGACAGCGACGCTGGAAACAGCGTAAGACGTGGAGGTAAATTGATGGATGCAAAACCCGGATCAACACCGCAAATGCCTGCCCAGCACACCATCAATGGGCTGACCGTCAATGTCGACCTCTCCGAGGCTCCCCTGTTTATTGATGATTGCGACACCCTACCCAAACTGTTCCAGAAGCGCTGTGCTGAGCTGGGTGAGCGCACTGCCCATCGCGAAAAGGAACTGGGCATTTGGCTGTCCCATTCCTGGAATGACTTCTACACTCATGCCCGGCTGATCGGTCTGGCGCTGCTATCCCTGGGACTAAAGCGCGGTGAAGTGGTCTCGGTGCTTTCCGAAGACAACAAGGAATGGCTCTACATTGATCTGGCGGCGCAATGTATTGGCGGCATATGCTCGGGCATATATACGACGGATTCTGCTGCGCAGGTTGACTATCTGGTCAATGATTCTAACAGCCGCTTCCTGTTTGTCGAAGATGACGAACAACTGGATAAATATCTCGAAGTTAAAGACAGATTGCCCGGTCTCGTCAAAGTGATCGTGCTGGACAGGCAAGGGCTGCACGACTTTACCGATGAGAAAGTTCTGTTCCTGGATGACCTCTATGCAATCGGCCATAAATATGCTGCCGAACATGGAGATGAGTTTGAAGACCATATTACCCGCTCCAGGCCGGATGACATAGCCATTCTGGTCTATACGTCCGGTACGACTGGCAACCCCAAAGGAGCGATGATTTCTCACAGCAATATCCTGTTTTCACTTGCCGCCGGGCTTCAGGATGCTCCTGTGTTTCGCGATGACGAACAAATCTGTTTCTTGCCCCTGTGCCACATACTGGAACGGACATTTTCTGGTGTTGCGCCCATTGCCGTCGGTTCGACGCTGAATTTTGCAGAAAGCCCGGAAACGGTGTTCGACAATCTGCAGGAGGTGTCGCCTCACACATTCGTTGCCGTGCCAAGGCTTTGGGAGAAGATCTACTCTCGTGTTGCGATTTTAACCGCAGATTCCACCAAATTGCAGAAATGGGCCTTCAAACAGGCCACAGCTGCCGGAAGAGAAAAAGCTGGCTATGAACTCGACGGCCAAGAGGTGCCGTTTATGGTCAATCTAAGATACAGGTTCTGGGACTTTATGGTTCTGCAAAACCTGCGCCGCATGCTGGGGATGGACCGATTGCGGCGCGGTGGTTCGGGAGCTGCGCCGATCTCTCCTGAGCTGATCAGATGGTTCTACAGCATCGGCGTCCCTTTGCTGGAAGGCTACGGCATGACCGAAAGTTCCGGGGTGATTTCGATAAACACTCTTGGAAATAACAAGATAGGCACAGTTGGAAGTGCCTTGCCCGGAGCCGAGTTGCGCATCGCGCCAGATGGTGAAATCCAGTATCGGGCGACCAATGTGTTTCAGGGCTATTGGAACCTGCCGGAAAAAACCAGCGAGACATTTACCGAGGATGGATGGCTGCGTACAGGTGATGTTGGCCGCATTGATAATCAGGGATTCCTGACGATCACAGGCCGGTTGAAGGACATTATCATCACTGCTGGCGGCAAGAACATTACGCCAGCTGAAATAGAAAACAGGCTGAAATTCTCACCTTATATCACCGACGCCGTCGTGATTGGCGACCGCAGAAAATACCTAACCTGCCTGATCATGATTGATCAGGAGAATGTTGAAAAGTTTGCCCAGGATCGGCGCATTCCATTCAACAATTTTCAGTCCCTTTGTGCAGCCGATGAAGTTCAAAAACTGGTGCGCGAGGAAGTGAATGCGGTCAACAAGGATTTTGCAAGGGTGGAGCAGATCAAAGATTTCCGTCTGATTGATATCCTGCTGACCGCCGAAGATGATGAACTGACCCCCACCTTGAAGCTCAAGCGGGGCTTTGTTGAAGAAAAACATGAAAAACTGATCGCCGAAATGTACCAAGAAACCTGATACTCAAGAAAATTACCTGGAGACTACTATGAATCTATTCAAACATCTGGCTTTGGCCGTTGCAGCCACATCGCTGCTCGCTGGCACCGCACTGGCAGACGGACACGCAAAAATGCAGGGCGTGACGGATTCTGAAATCCTGATTGGTTCCAATAACGACCTGTCCGGTATATTTGCCGCCTTTGGCGGGCCTGCGACCAAGTCCGCGCAACTGGTATTCGACAAGGTCAACGCGGCTGGTGGAATTCATGGCCGAAAAATCCGCTTCATAGTGGAGGACCATGCTTATCAGATGCCCAAGGCCATTGCTGGCATGAACAAGCTGATCAATGGTGACAAGGTTTTTGCCATGCTGCTGTCGCTGGGCACTCCAATGAATATTGCGGCCTTTAAACTGCAGGACGCGAAAAGTGTTGCCAATGTGTCTCCCTTGTCGTCGGCGCGCCAGATGTCTGACCCGTTCCATCCCCTGCACTATGCAGCCACCAGTTCCTATTATGATCAGATCCGCGAAGGCGTGAAATACCTGGCCAAGGCAAAGGGAGCAAAAAAAGTCTGCTCGATGTATTTGCCAACTGATTTTGGCAAGGAAATCCAACTGGGCAGTCTAAAGGCAGTTGAAGAAACAGGATTGGAATTTGTCACTGAGACCACACACAAACCTGATGATTCTGACTTCGTTGGCGCTTTGCAGAAGCTCAATGGTGCCGGGTGTGAGATCGTCACGCTGGCTCTCGGCGTGCGTCAGGTCATAACAATATCCGGCACTGTGAAAAAACTCGGTTTCGACAATATCACACTGATCAACGCGTCAGCCGGATTCCATTCCGTCATGGCCAAAGTGCCCGGTGGCGTCACTCAAGGCATGTATGCAGCAGCAGGATGGGCGGACCTTCTGGCCCGCATGGACAATCCGGAAGTCGCCAAGTTCTTCAAAGAATATACCGAAGCTTCAGGTGAGAAATTCCCAGGTACCGGGGCCCTGCTCGGCTATAGCGGCGCTACCGTCATGGTCAGGGCACTGGAGGCCGCAGGCAAGGACCTTACACCGGCTTCGTTTCAAAAGGGTATGGAAAGCCTGAGCTACAAGGACGAGATTTCCGATCATACTGTGGACTATTCAGCAACCGATCATGTCGGTGCGAATGAAATCATCATCTCCGTCATCGAAGGCGATGGCTGGAAGGAAGTCGCCCGGGTCAAATAGGTCTAACCCGTATTCTTGCGATATTGGGGGCCAAAGCACGCTTTGGCCCCCAATTTTATGGAGCCGTCAAATGGTTTTTGAATCAATTACCCACACCATTAATAGTCAGTCGATCCACACCATGGTTGCGGGGCCGGAGGACGCTCCTGTCATACTGATGCTACACGGATTTCCTGAATATTGGGCCGCCTGGTCGAAGGTCGCTGAACACTTCACGGCGACCCACCGTGTTGTTCTGCCAGATCAGCGCGGATTCAATCTTTCAAGCAAGCCGCAGGAAGAAGAGGCTTACAAGACGAAGCACCTTGTCGCGGACATGGTCGCGCTGATGGATCAGGTTTCCCCACATCGCCCGGTCATTCTGTGCGGTCATGACTGGGGAGCGTCGGTCGCCTATGCAATTGCAATGCGGCATGCGCAACGCGTGTCGCACCTGATTATTGCCAACGGAGTTCACCCAATCTGCTTTCAAAAAGCCCTCTACGCTGCCGGGCCGCAAACCGCCGCCAGCCAATATATGAATGTGCTTCGGGCTCCCGGCTGTGAAGACCGGTTGTCCGCCAACAGGTTCGAAAAACTAATGGGCATGTTGGAAAAATTCTCCAGCTGTGAATGGCTCGACGATCAAAGTCGAAACGACTATCAACAGGCCTGGCGCGACCGGACCACGCTGCGGGCAATGCTCAATTGGTATCGACAGTCCCCCATGGTTGTGCCTGATATTGGCGAGGCTGCACAGGAATTTCCTGTCACCGATGAGATGAGAGAAAAATTCGCTGTCCCCATGCCCCATTTATTGCTGTGGGGCCTGCAAGACACTGCCCTGTTGCCAGAGTCCCGCGCTGAATTGACGCAATTTTGTGCGCAGCTTGAACTACATGAACACGAGCAGGCCAGCCATTGGATTCTGCACGAAGAGCCTGACTGGGTAGCAAGAAACATAAGCAAGTTCCTGGCCAGAAATTCCAACTGATCAATGGATGCAAATCAGGTGATATCAGCGTCCTTCAGGAATGCCCGGATGATTTCAACCAGAATTTCCGGCTGCTCAACACAGGGAATATGCCCGGCATTCTTGATTACCTCGTAACGGGCATCAGGAATCGCCTTGGCCAGTTCCAGAACCAGACTTGGCGGGGTTGATCCGTCCTGATCACCGACAACGCAAATGGTAGGTACTTTGGTTTGCGGTGCCGCAGCCCGCAGATCAGCCTCCTTGATCGCCGCCATGGTGCCGAGCATGCCCTGAACAGGAACCCGCAAAAACATGTTGCTGATTCCGGCCAGATCATCGGCACGGTCCTTGTGAAATGCTGGTGTGAACCAGCGCTGCATGTTGGCTTCAACCAGCCCGGCCAGTCCCTGTTCGCGCACAACTGCCATGCGCTCATCCCACATTTCATCATTGCCAATCTTGGCTCCCGTATCACACAGGATCATGGCCCGCACGAGATCCGAACGCAGAAAGTTCAACCCCTGTGCAATCAACCCGCCGACTGAAAGTCCACAAATGACGGCATTTGAAATGCCGAGATGGTCGAGCAGACCGGCCAGATCATTGACATGATCGTCCAGCTTGTAAGGGGGCTCGCCAATATCGGACAGACCGTGGCCACGCTTGTCATACATGACCATGGAACACTCACCCAC
>JBPCWM010000053.1:0-2672 GCA_051009515.1 Rhizobiaceae bacterium
AGTCATGATCGGAGAAGTCCTCCAGACGCTATCAATATTTTGCAAGCGCGAACTGTACAACGCGACAATTTGCGCATTTCTGCCGTCATCGCAGATTGTAATTCCTAACCAATTGTATTTCGTGGAACTTCCGAAACCCTCACGCAACTTAGATTAGGTTCAACTTCGATCAGTCAGCCTCGCGGTCGCACTTGCAGCAGGTATTCCCAACATCGCTCTTCCTGCTGCGAATACCTTTGACCAAGATTATTCCTGTGCCCGGGCCACCCCCAATCACATTGACCTGCAATCACATTTTGAAGTTAAGCAAGCAGCAATCTGATCGAGCGTCGACGTTGACCGCTTATTGGTAACTCGACATATCGCAATATAGCTGGCTTTCGAAAACGGCTTCAGATCTGGAGAACCTGCTTGAAGATTTGAGATGCTGTTCAGAACTCTCATGGTGTTTGGGAAAGCAAGGATTTGCCGAGCCTTCGCTCCAACATGAAATAACGTCCCATAACACTGTCTAAGCCTGACAGGTCGGACAATGATAGAGCGTGCGACCACTTAGCTTTGACTTCTCAATCGCACCATTGCAAGCAGGGCAGAACTCCTTGCCGAAAATATTGGTCCGCTCCGTCACATCTTTTCCGCTCGTTTTTAAAACTCCGGTCGTGATGATCGAGTTGGTTTCTACGCCAATCTGCAGAAGCTCGCGCATATCATTCCACAGGGCGCGGAGTTCGTCCTCGGGAATTTCGATGCCGGGTTTCATCGGGTTTAGCTTTCGGAGCCAGAGAATCTCGGCCCGGTAGATATTGCCGATCCCTGATATCACCTTTTGATCCATCAGAAGGCGCGCAATCGGCGCGCGACTCTTCTTGATGCTGGCAATGGCACGAACAGGATCAGGAGTTTCAGACAAAAGATCGGGACCATAGCGAAGGATGAATTCCTCTTTTGTCGCGGTTGGAATAAGCTCACAGGTGTTCGGGCCAATAATATCGATTGCATGCGTCAGACTCTCCAGCCTTACCCTGACAACATCGCGTGGCGGCTCCACCGGCTGCTCTTGACAAACAAAGTAACCGCCCAGACCGAGATGAATGTGGAGCGTCTGGCTGTTGGAAAATTGGTAAAGGAGGTGTTTCCCCAAAGCCCCTGTGCTTTCACAGTTATTTCCATCGATCTGTGCCGCACCTTCGGAAAATCGTCCCTGCGGAGAGGTTACGGAAACTTTCTTGCCACCAATCATGTCCCTATGGTCGCGCGCCGCACGGTGAATTGTGTGTCCTTCAGGCATTTGATCCCCTTTGCCGTCTTGCATTGAAAAGCGCGCAAGTCTTGATACGGCACTGTTGGAAAAACTCGGTTGAAGATGGCAGGTCGCTCACCCAGCGTCTCCTGATGACAAAACACTACCCATTTCGTTGTTTCAAGACTTCTCCTGAAATCATACGCTTGGCGGTGATGATGTATGTGCGCTATCTACTTTCGCTTCGAAATGTGGAGGATCGGAAGCATGAGCGTAGGATCAATGTCAACCAAGAAACGATCCGGTTCTGGTGGAACAGTTTCGGCCCATTCTTTGTGGCGGAGATACGGAGAATGTGGGCTCAGCCCCTTCGGGACCATTCGAATTGGCAGTGGCATCCGGACGAGGTGTTCGTGAAGATCAATCGTGAAACCGAATACTTATGGCAGGTGGTTGATCACGAAGGTGAAGTACTCAAAAGCACGTTACAAAGCGCCGGGACCGCAAGAATTCGTAAAAGCTGACACCGGATTCTCAACGTTCCGGGCACCGTGAACGACTGCATTGAGCCCTACGTCATCATTCGTCTTTTGTCGCATACAGGCAGACAACCATCCAGGAGCCATCGGACCCGTGGTTGGTTTCTCGCCGTGGAATTTTCCGGCGGTCATAGGTCTGGTTTGAGCCGCTTTTCTTTCCTCCCTTTTTACGCACTCTTTCGACTGGACATCCCCGCTCAAACGAGCGGTACTGAACTCGCTTCCTGATTTCCCTGGATGTCGCCCGAACTGCTGGGCTGTGCCAGGTAGCAGGGGCCGTCTGGCTCCTGCCTTTGCGAAAGGAGATTATTATGAGGAGCAAAGCGAGTACCAGGGCATATATTGCTGTCGCTGGAAGGAAACCGACCAATCCAACCGTTCAATCAAAGCGGGTGACCAAGAAGGACCAACTGATCAAGTTGCTGCGCGCAAAACGCGGCATGGATATTTGCGCTATCAGTCAAAAGCTGGGTTGGCAGCAACATACGACACGCGCGGCACTGACAAGATTGCGTCAGGCCGGATATGTGCTGAACGTGGTGAAGGCTGACAACAGCAAGCCCACCCGCTACAGGATAACAGCAGATTCATCAGCGACGAATCTGACCCATTCACAAGTCATGAGCGATGCGTAGGCCTGATCCGGAGCGTCGGCAGGCCATTCTCGATTGGAAGGCCGCCTTTGGCTCTCAACCTCCGCGGTACCTGTCTGCCGTGTTCATGCGCAAGGTCCTGGCGTATCACATGCAGTGTAAAGCCTCCGGCGGTTTATCAGCATCCACCCGCAGAGCCCTCATGCAGATTGCTGCAGGCAAGCCGGTCAATGCGGTCAACCTCGGCGGGATCAGTCCCGGTGCGCATCTGGTACGGGAATGGAACGGGCGGACCTACCA
>JBPCWM010000054.1:0-8617 GCA_051009515.1 Rhizobiaceae bacterium
TATTCCCCACTGCTGCCTCCCGTAGGAGTCTGGGCCGTGTCTCAGTCCCAGTGTGGCTGATCATCCTCTCAGACCAGCTATTGATCGTCGCCTTGGTGAGCCATTACCTCACCAACTAGCTAATCAAACGCGGGCTCATCTATCACCGATAAATCTTTCCCCCTAAGGGCTTATGCGGTATTAGCACACATTTCTATGTGTTGTTCCGCAGAGATAGGTAGATTCCCACGTGTTACTCACCCGTCTGCCACTCCCTCCGAAGAGGGCGTTCGACTTGCATGTGTTAAGCCTGCCGCCAGCGTTCGTTCTGAGCCAGGATCAAACTCTCAGGTTTGATCTGAGATTTGTTCCGGCTATTTTCAGTTCACCGCGAACCTCTTGCGAGGCACTCAATGCGGTGACTGGGTCACGCTTTTCCTGTCTGTTAAGACAGAGAAAAATTGCGATGGTCTGGGTAGACCATCACGAATTGACGAGAACATTATTTTAAACACACCTGGGAGGACCGAAATCATCCCGGTATTTGTAACATTCTCGAAAAACGTGTCCGCCGAAGTCTCGTATCGGATGCCGCTGGTAAAAGGAAAATACCAACGCATCCAGCAGAACTCCGCCGCCCACGTTTCTCTTTCTTCATATTCAATTGTCAAAGAACAGAAACGCATAGAGTGTTTCTTCGAACCAGATGCAAAGAGCCAAAGCCTATCGCTTACCAATTCAAGGTAGGTTTTCGCTCTCGCGACGCCTTTCCGGGGTGACCGATTTAAGCAGCAGAGTTTCGCTCCAAGCGACCGCTGCGTCGTCGGTGGGCGGGTTATAGTCTCGGGATTTGCGTCCGTCAACACAGAATTTGAACTTTTTTGAACTTTTTTCAAAAAAAATCAAACCGCCCGAAAACAGTCATAAATTTTGGACTTTTGCCCCAAAATTGCCTGTCTCTTGCTCACTATATGGTTTTAATTGGCCACAACGCAAGGGGTGGATCAAATCGATTGCATTTATGGGCATAAATGCGGTTTATAGGAACAATAGACACGACATGATTATTTACCGGAATTCATCCCCTCAATGCTGAACGGACAAGATCCCAGAAGACACCGCTCTGCGCTTGCCAGTTCCCGCACCGGTATTCGCGAAGACCTTGGTGACGATTCTCCCCTGATCAGCGGAAACGGACGCAGGGCACCGGACAAGCGGCGGGTCAGCATGCGCTGGATGTCCGGCTCCATACTCACCGGCGTGTCTTCTTTATTGCTTATGGGGGGCGCACTCTATGCTGCCCTTGACGGACGTCAGCAACTGGCAAAGCCGGCCAACTTCCTCGACAAACTGACTGCTCAGGATCTTGATGAAGGCAACGACCGGGTCATCAAGGGCGATCGACCGGTTGCCGTCCTGGCCTTGCGGCCGGCCAAGGAACGCATTTTTCAGGTTCCTACAGTCACCCGCGAGGGTGACAATGAGGTGATTCGCAAGCGGCCTTTTGCATTTGTATCCGCACCCCTTGCAGTCGCTCCGCAAAGAAAGGTGAATTATCCCGCATTCAACCCCCTGACAGTTTTCAGAGCTTCGGGAGCAGACAAGGCGGTGGCTTCATCCAATGTCATTTATGGAGCCGACATTGAAAGTGAAGTGCGCATTCAGCATGTTCCTTTCCCGCTTCAAACAGCGGTCTATGATGAATCGACCCAGATTTCTTCACTCGAAGCTGAAACCATTGTGTCCCAGGCGCGGGCTTCCCTTGTTGACGGGGAGTTGCAGGTTGCAGCGCTGCCCTATCTGGATACATCGCGGTTTGCCCTCAAGGAAGAGGAAATTGCCCCAACGATTGGACTGAACATCCGCATCGTTGCTGAAAATGTATCCACCATTCCTCTGCAGGAAGACCAGATAACATCCAATATCAGCTTCACCGAAGACGTTGTTGATGTGCCCGAAGAGCAAACCCTTGATGAGGCCATTGATGGCCTGCAGCTGGAACCGATACCTTTGAACGACATGCTGGCAGCACTGAAAGGCGAGTTGGGGCAGGGTGCCTTGCCCAAGGGCACTAAATTGCGGGTTGCATTTGAACAGAAATATCCATCCGACGGCTCCGCTGCTCAACGGGTAGCGCGCAGAATCAGCGTCTATCGCGCCGGTGAACATATCAGATCAATTGCAACCAATGATCAGGGCAGCATTGTCTGGGCAGCAACACCCGCTGCTATCCCCGCCATTGCAGCAGAAGACGAGACGGACGAACCAGCCATCGCCCGTGTTGCTTCTGCAAATCTGCCAAATGCCTATGACGGATTGTATCGCGCGGCCCTGTCACAGGGGCTGGACGTCAATCAGGCGCGACGCATTGTGCGTACGGTTGCCTTTGACGTGGATTTTCGCAAAGTCATCACGCCTGACGACGAGCTTGAAGTGTTTTTTTCCATGGAGGACGGACAGGATCAGGCCAGTGATCAATCCGAAATTCTTTATATTGGCCTCAACCTGTCCGGCAACAAGCGCACCTATTATCGCTTTCGCTCCTCGAAGGATGGAACGATCGACTATTATGATGAAAACGGGAAGAGCGCCAAAAAGTTCCTGCTGCGCAAGCCAGTGCCAAATGGCCGCTTCCGGTCCGGTTTCGGTCGGCGTCGGCATCCCATTTCACGCATCGTGAAGATGCATAATGGAGTGGATTTTTCTGCTCCGCGCGGCACTCCGATCGTGGCTGCCGGAAACGGGATCGTCGAACAGGCAAAATGGAGTGCTGGTTACGGTCGGCAAACAATCATTCGTCACGCCAATGGCTATAAAACCTCCTATAGTCATCAACATCGTTTTGCCAAGGGTATCAGACCCGGTGCTCGGGTGCGGCAAGGGCAGATTATCGGTAAAGTAGGGTCCACCGGTTACTCAACAGGCCCCCACCTGCATTACGAAGTGACCGTGAATGGACGTAAGGTGAACCCGATGAAAATTCGCTTGCCCAAGGGCCGGGTTCTGTCCGGAGGCGATCTTGTCGCCTTCAAGAAGGAACGCGATCGAATCAACACGCTGGTCGCCAAAGGACGCGGCGAAGACCAAAGACTCGCAGCACTGAACTAACGGCAATTTTCTGCGCAAAACGCTAATGCCACATTCTGATGCCGTTCACGTCCATTTCTCAACGGGAATGGTCCACTTGCAACTCGCGTCAGAGCTTGCAGTCTCGACGAACCAGAATTCAGCGCTAAACAATTTTGGCAACACGTTCTTTCCATCTTGCAGTATTTACCCGCTCGACTGGCCAAACCAGCCCATTACGGCACCAATCGATGATAAGGCTGCAGTGCAAAGGCAAAGAGCGATTGCTGCATGGTTCATGGCCGCCAGTTGCAGGGTTTCGGTTTTCACCTGATACAGCGGTCCGGTCAGTCGCTCGCCAAAACCTGCCTCTATCATGAGTATCTGGATCTCATGGCCGACATCGCCTGCGCGAATCACGAGGGCATAGACCCAGGAGATCAGCGCACCAAGCCCGGCCACACCAAACAGGTTGGCCATGCGGGCCATCATGTTGTTGATGCCGGAAGCCGCACCCGAATGTGTGTCATCAACAGCATTCATGACCGCTGTTGAAAGGGGAGAGGCGGTGAACCCCACTCCAATGCCAATAAGAAAGGTCGCTGGTAGTACTCCAGACCAGAAGGCCTGGCGGTAAATTCCATATGCCATGACCATATTGCCAGCCGCAACAAGCAGCGGGCCGGATACCAGAAATAGTCGAAGTCCGAGGCGATCTGCCAACCTTCCCGAAATCGGTGAAAGAGCAGCAATCATGATGCTGAAGGGAACAAACATGCCGCCGGCATAAATGGCAGGTAGTTTCCAGGCGACGATCATCAACATGGGCAGGTAAAAAACCAAGGCTCCGATGGCAGCCCAGACCAGAAATGTCAGCGCATTTGCACTGGCAAAAGCCGCGAATCGAAACAGTCGCAGATCCACGATCGGGTCTGACTGACGCAGTTCCCACAGGATAGCCGTCAGACCGGTGGCGCAACCGGCACCTAGTGTGAGCATGGCCGCTTGCGTTCCCCTGGTTTCACCCAACAAGGTCAGGCCAACAGCCAGCAATGCGAGAGCGAAGGTCAATAATATCGCACCTAACCAGTCAATCGATGCCAGAATGCCAGGTTGCACCGGGCTGTCGGTCGGAACGCGACCTTTCAAAACCAACAACGTGAGAATGCCAAGCGGCAAATTAATGGCAAAAATCCATCGCCAGCCCGCCTCACCCCCATAAGTCAACAGAACGCCCGCCAGCAGCGGACCAAGAGAGGTGGAAATAGCCGTTGCTGATACCCAGATTCCCAGAGCACCGCCCCGCTCCGCTCGCGGCGTATTTATGGAGATCAGCGCCATGCTACCCGGAATCATGATTGCTGCGCCAATACCCTGCAGGGCACGAAAACCAATCAGGCTTTCCGCATCCCAGGCAATTGCGCAGGCCAGGGACGACACAGTGAAGATCACAATTCCCCACGTGAAGACGGTTTTGATTCCCAACCGGTCTCCAAGCGCGCCCCCAAGCAGAATTAACGCCGACAGGAACAGCATGTAGGAATTGGAGACCCACTGAGCCTGCGAAAATCCTGCCCCAAGATCAGAACGGATTTGCGGCAGGGCTACGGCGATGACCGAAAAATCTATAAAGCCCATTGAGCTGGCGAGAATTGCGGCCGCAAGGACAGACTTGCGATTGCACGGTTGATCGACATGTTGGGAGGCAGGTTGCGACAAGGCGATTCGCGATATAATCCGGTTCAATCGGGCCACCTTGCCGTAGTGCAAACCGCTGCACAACACTCAATTCAACTGAGGTTGTCTTGCGGCAAGACCGCCTGCAATCTCAACCCTCAACCAGATTTGTGCACCATTTGCGAGTTCGGAGACACGACGCGGATACGAATCGCCGGTTTTGCTAGAGCGGAAAGCGCAGGGTGAGGCCGGCCGAGAGGTCGGTGTCGCCGGCGTCGGATGCCGAATAGTTTCCGCCGGCAAACAGGCTGGTACCGTTGTCAAAGCCGTATTCGAGGCCGAGCGAAGCGCGAACTCCGTTGTCGTCCAGCTGGGTGAACACCAGATCCCGGTTGTCTGTGCCCAGTGTCACCGCTACCGAATCATCACCGCTCTCGCTGCTGAAGAATGCGCTGACCGATCCAAGCAGCCTCGCTTCCACCTCAACGGCAAGATCGACCGAACCACGCAGGCCGGCTTCGCCGCGTGTAACCGCGATCTCCTGATCGCCGACGATGGCAGCGGATTGACCGCCTGTCTCGCTGTAACCGTCAATGGTACCCTGCACATGGCTGACGCGGGCAAAGGGGGTAATGGACGCGACGTCACCTGCCGCGATGCGGTAACCGATATCGCCGGCAACCGCCAACCACAGCGAGTCGGTCGAGCCGATATTGTTCGCGATACCACCCGACACCAGGTTGTTGTTGACATGGCGGGTGTTGTCGAGCCTGGTGCGCCCGACCCGCAGGGAAGCGCCGATCTGCAGGCCGCCTGCTGGCGACGCACCGGGTGCGAAACTGGCCGCCACGCCGGTGAAGATCGTCTGGACATCGCTTTCCTGGCTGCGCATCCAGCGGCTGTTAAAATCCATGTTCGACTGCAAGCTGCCAAAGCTGAAGGAAACCGCACCGTTGACGCCGAGATCAGTGTCGCCAAGCGCGCGGATGATGCCCGCCGACAGGCCGGTATAGGGAACGGTGGTGTCGAGCGCATTGCGGTCGGACCCGTCAAGCTCCAGCTGACCGCCAAAACCGGTCGCCCAGGCTTGCCAGCCGCCGTCCTCGTCATTCTCGTCGCCACCGTCGCTGTTCTCGCCGTCGCCGTCGGAGATGAGGGACAGGCCGAATGTGCTGCCGCCCTAGCCGCCCTCGCCGTCGCCGCCGTTGCTCTCGCGGGCCGCAGCGGCGACGGCGGCGGCGGCGGCGACAGCGCTGAGACGCGCGGCTTCCTGCGCAGAGCCGATCGTGGCCGCATGGTCGATGAGCGTGCCATAAACGGCCATCAGCGAAGTGTCGTAGGTGGCACGGGTGTTGGCGTTGACTTTTAAAACCCCAACGGCGCGAGCATCGTCATCGGCCCAATCGGGAGGGCTTTCAGACGTGGTCTGTTCAAAATCGTCAACGATAAGATACTGGAATGTATCGTCACCCGTTCCTCCTTCCGACGGCTCGTCCGATAACAAGTCCAGTTCGGAGTAGGTTGGTTCGTTGACCACAACGTCCTCCACCGTCCAGTACACGGAATGGGAGGGCATCGAATTGTCGACCAGAATATTCTGACCACCGGTGCGGATGCGGCCCTCCATGAAGCCAAGGGTGGAGAGTTCCAGCCAGCCGTTGAGAGCTGGATCAGATTGCTGGCCGAGATAGACCGCAAATGCGTCTGCGCCATTGCTGGCCCGCGCGACGACCTTGCCTTCGTTGCGCACGGTGCCGTCGAAGGTCTCAGGCACGAAATACCTCAAACGAACACCGCCTTGCTCGATCTCTGCATCATAGAGCCGGTAAGTGGTGACGTTCTCGCCATCGACAACCTCAAAGTCCAGGTTCTCATCCGCGAAAAAATTCCCGATACCGACAGCACGGCCCTTGGGAGCGGTGATCGACACGTCAATTTCACCGGTATTCATCACTTCCGTACCAGAATTCGCAGATTCAAATGCGATCCCGTAGGCTCGGCTCGTGTAAGTCGCATCCGTGGCTATCCCGTCCACATCGATAGTACCATGGTTTTCAATAACGTTCGATGCACCACTTAAACTGGCTGCCCTTAAGCCGACAACTAAAATACCATGATCACCGGCAGAATTATTGGCCCCGGTGACATCAAGCTTGATGATTCCCCTGTTGCGTAGCGTATTGCTCAGTGTGTCAGCTCCCCAATTCCCTTTTGTTCTCAAGCCCGATACCCAATGATCATAGTAGTCTGCATCACTGTCATAGTTGCCGGCACCAGTGTTTCCACCTCGCGCGGTTATTTCTATTAGGCCGTAGTTCTCCAGCAGGTTTGTCGAACCGTCACCTGTCCAGCCGCCTTCGATATCAATACCCCCGGCATAGACATACCCATCGCCAGCGCTGTTATCCCCTGATGTAAGGTCCATTACTATGTCGCCGTAGTTGAGAAGGGTGTTGGTCGAGTTTGCAGCTGACCACTCACCGACTCTAATGCCCCGCACTTGAACATCGGAGCGGGCACCACTGCTGCCGCTGCCACTGGAAACGGTTATGTCCATATTGCCCCAGTTGCGCAGCGTATTGGTGGTTCCAGACCATCCGGCGAGTGACGCCAATATTCCCTCGGCTTCAACGTTGTTGTTTGCCGTTGCATTGTTTCCCGAGCGGGCGGTTAAAGTGATCATGCCATAATTGTCGAGCACATTTGTTTCACCTAGCCAAGCTCCACCAACGGTTATTCCGATTGAGCGTGCAAAGGAGTGCCCTGAGGAGTTGTCTACCCCAATGGCGGTGGCCGAGATGGTCGCCCTGTTGATCAAAGTGTTCGACGTGCCCGTCCAGTCTTCGGGAGAGGAAATACCAAATGCAAGGCGGTGCAGAACGATGCTCTGCGGTTCCAGCGATATATTTTTGGCAGTAATCGTACCACTGACTTCCAGGTAATTTGCGTCGCTTGACCAATCCCTGCTCGCAACACCAATCACATAACGAATGGTGGACTCCTCCCTGCAGACGTCGACAGACACGCTCTGCGACTGATTCACCGGATTGTCGAACACTTCGCCGGAAAAGATATCGCCTCCTATGGAAGTGCCGCCGCTCGCGCTCGCTGAGCAGGCCTGTGCCTGCGCCTGTGTCGGCACCAAAGGCGCCAAAAAAGGCGTCAATGTCAGCACCACCGCCGTCAGCGCCGTGGTGCAGGCGAGGCGGGGCAGGCGGGCTGATGGGAACACGGGCCGAATACCGGGCGCGTTGGTACGTGTGGCGTGAGGTTTCGGGTCGTTGTTGAACAACGCGCAATTTTTGACAAGCATCAGTCATCCTGTGCATTGGAATCCAAAATCAAGCGCGGCGTCAGCGGTTTTGTAGCCAATCAATCAGGGAAAAGAAACTAATATTAATGCAAGGTCGAGAATGAACTGAATAACAATCAAACCCTGAAAACTATAATTGATTTTTATTGCACAGTTACAAATTGTCCTGAGAACTATTCTTTTCGATGATTGCACTCTTCTTCTGCATGCAAAACCTTGTCAATTTCACTCAGGTGCGGCACCTCTCCCCCCCCTGCCCGGACTTGCGCTGCAAGCCCGCCGGGTTGAACTATTCAACAAACCTGACCGTCACACCTTCGCGCACAAGGGAAGCCAGTTCCTCGGCGTCCCAGTTGGTGAGCCTGATACAGCCGTTGGAGCTGGTTTTTCCAATTTTGGACGGGTTCGGTGTTCCGTGAATGCCATAGGTTGGCTTGGAAAGGGCGATCCACACCGACCCAACAGGGCCATTTGGACCCGGGGGAATACGCAAAATGCGATTATTGTTGCCCTGTTTGAAATTCTTGTGCGGATTATAGGTGTATTCCGGATTGAGGGCGATGCGGTCAATGGAATGGGTAC
>JBPCWM010000055.1:0-30998 GCA_051009515.1 Rhizobiaceae bacterium
GATTTCGACTTCGTAAAGACCGCATCCGAAATCTTTTCCAAGGTCGGCCAGTGAGCTGGCATTCCCGAGTACCATGGCAACCCTTGTCCCATAGGCGTGGCAAAGCCGCTCAAGAAGAGACTTTTCCATGAACGGATAGGTTTGTTCAGCCTTATTGACCAGCGCGTCGAAACCCGTTGTGGGGAAATCACCGCCGGGCAGGGGAGCTTTGCTGGTCCAAGGTCGGCCCTTGCGTCCGATCAGGCCTTCAACTTCCTCCATCATCTTTTCAGCCAGAACGCGATAGGTGGTTATCTTGCCGCCGAAAATATTGATCAGAGGAGCCTCGTTCCCCTGGCCCCTGTCTTGTTTGAAGACATAGTCACGTGTTGCTTCCTGGGCTGCAGTGGCACCATCATCATAAAGTGGGCGAACGCCACTATAGGTCCAGACAATATCCTCCTGACGGACCGGTTTCTCAAAATACTCTGATGCAGCAGAGCACAGATATTGGATTTCATCCCGCGAAATTGCGGCCGTGCCAGGATCACCCGCAAAATCCTTGTCAGTGGTGCCGATCAGCGTTGTGTCTTGCGTGTAGGGAATGGCAAAGATGATACGCCCATCAGCATTTTGAAATATGTAGCAATTATCGTGCTCATAGAGTTTGGGAACAACGATGTGGCTGCCCTGAACCATGCGGACATTTTGGGCGTCATTTTGCCCGAATGCGGTACCAAGTACCTGATCCACCCAAGGACCGGCAGCATTGATCACAAGATCGGCTGTAAATTCCTCTATTGTGCCGGTTTCTGCTTGCCTTGTTTCCAATACCCATTGTTGTGTGTCCCGACAGCGGCGCGCTGAAATGCAGGAGGTATGGACAAGAATTTCTGCTCCCTTGTCCCTCGCGTCCATGGCGTTGAGAACGACGAGCCTTGAATCGTCTACCTGACAATCGGAATACTGAAAGCCTCTTTTAAAAATTGTTTTGAGAGGCTTGCCGAAAACGCCCTTGGCAAGATCAACGGTACGGGTCGCTGGCAAGAGTTTGCGCCCGCCAATATGGTCATACAAAAACAGACCGAGACGCAGCAGCCAGGCCGGGCGCAGGTCCTTGTGATGGGGCAGAATAAAGCGCATTGGCCTGATGATATGGGGGGCAGCAGCCCACAAAACTTCCCTCTCACTCAATGCCTTGCGCACCAGCAAAAACTCATAATGTTCAAGATAGCGCACGCCCCCGTGCACAAGTTTGGAAGACCAGCTGGATGTCCCGCTGGCGAGGTCGTTCATTTCACACAAAGCAACTGAATAGCCTCGACCCGTGGCATCGCGAGCTATGCCTGCGCCATTTATGCCTCCACCAACTATGAAAATATCGACGTGTCGTGCCATAACAAAGGTGATTAGGTTGGAAAATCAGTGACGCCTCGTCCGATTATCATCAATCAGTCCGTATCGCGAGCCGTTATTTCATATGATTTGAAGGATTGTGACGTGGATAAGATATTTATCTGCATCATCCTGTTGCATCTGTGTCGCCAATCTGGATAGATTGTCGCATTAATTCTGGGAGGAAATATAATGAAACTGAAAACCCTTACTCTTGCTTTTGGCGCATTGATGGCTTCAACGGCAATCAGCGCCGCTGCCGATTGTGAAAAACTGATCCTGGGATCGGCCATTTCGCTGACCGGAAAGTATGCAACCAATGGTGTGCATGCCAAGAATGGATATGAGTTTGCAATCAAGAAGATTGATGAAAACGGTGGCGTCAAGATTGGTGACAAATGTTATAATTTTGAAGTCATCTATTACGACGATGAATCCAAAGGTGACCGCGCAGCGACACTGGCCGAACGTCTGATCAACCAAGACAAGGTTCAGTATATGCTTGGGCCATATTCGTCCGGCATGACCAAGGCGATCGCACCGGTTACTGAAAAATATCAAATCCCCATGATCGAAGCTGAGGGTGCCTCTCGCTCCCTGTTCAACAAGGGGTACAAATACCTTTTCGCGGTCCTGTCAACGTCTGAACAGTATCTTGCTTCTGCAGTTACTCTGGCGGCTGAAAAAGCCAAGGAAATGGGCAAACAGCCGGGTGACGTAAATGTTGCCATCGCTGTGGAAAATGATCCATTTTCACTGGATATTCGCGCTGGTGTGATGGAAGACGCCAAAAAGCTCGGTATGAATGTTGTTATTGACGAAAAATTGCCGCGCGATCTTTCCGATATGACCGCTATTTTGACCAAGGTGAAACTGGTCAATCCTGATCTTCTCGTTGTGTCTGGCCACTCCAAAGGTGCTGCTACCGCCGTTCGCCAGATCGGTGAGCAGAAGGTCAACACACCGATGATTGCGCTGACCCATTGCGAAGCAGCTGACGTTACCGGGAACTTCGGTGCTGCAGCAAATGACATCTTGTGCGCGACCCAATGGTCAGAGACACTGAGCTACGAAGATCCGATCTTCGGCACAGCCGCGAACTATGAAAAAGAGTTCAAGGCGGCCTATCCGGAATATAAGGACAAGAAGGTTCCATATCAGACTGCTCAGGCTACGGCTGCGGTTTATGTCTTCAAGGATGCGTTTGAACGCGCAGGCACGCTCGACAAAGAGAAAGTCCGCGATGCAATTTCTGCAACCGAAATGAATACCTTCTACGGTGGCATCAAGTTCTCTGAAGCCGGCAACAACATCGCCAAACCGATGGTGCTGCGTCAGATTCAGGATGGAGCCTATAATGTGGTTGCTCCATCGGAATTTGCCTCCCACAAGGTGAATTTCCCAAGAAAAGCCCAGTAAACGGCACAAAGTTTGGGGGCAGGTATCCATGCCTGCCCCTTTTTTCGTCCTGTACTGGACCGATACCGCTTGCGGTTTCGGCCGAGTTCATGACGCGACCATAATGAGAATAGTCATGGGTCTGAATACGGGGAGGCGCTGATCGGATGGATCAGATAATTTCAAATATAAACCTGTTGATTGCGTATCCAACAGCCAATCTCAGCATCATCATTGATGGAATCATGATCGGCGCGTTGTTTGCGCTTGCCGCTTATGGGCTGGCATTGGTTTGGGGGGTGATGAATGTCAAGAATCTCGCCCAGGGAGATTTTGTGATCGGTGGCGGTTACATTTCCTGGTGGCTGGTCAACAATGTGGGCATCCATCCCTTTGTCGGTATACCCATCGCTGCAATAGTAATGGCTCTTCTCGCAGGTGCCCTGCACGGCTCAGTGGTTCATCGTTGGGCTCTGTCCCAGCGCAAAGCCATGATTGGCCTTTCCATCATCAGTTTTCTTGTTCTTGCAATTGGCGTCTATATTCATGATGTCGGTAGCCTGTTTGGGATGGAATTCAGCCCTGCTGCGCAGGACAGGGCGCAATCGTTTGCCGGTTTTGCCGGTATAGTTTTGACCTTCCTGATTATCGTCAATGGCGGAATTTACAACCTCGTGATCTCAAGGGTACTTGAGCGGGATCTCTTCACCTCCTTGCTGTCCACCTTCGGACTTGCGATCATGATGGCGCAAATCATGAACCTGCTATTCGGATCGGATACCCAAAGTCTGGATCTCAATTACTCCAACATTGATCTCGCTCCAGGTGTCAGCATTCCCGTTGCCAAGCTTGTGGGAGCTGCATTTGCATTGTTGCTGGCAGGATTTGTGATCCTGTTCATGCGCAATTCACGCATGGGGCAGGCCATTCGCGCAACAGCACAGGACGCCAGAGCGGCACGTGTTTTGGGCATTGATACCGAAAAGGTCTATGCTTTCACCTTCTCGCTCAACGCTGCAATTTGTGGTGCGGCCGGAGCGATCATCGTGATGATCTGGGTCATTCAGCCTTTCTATGGCATCACCTATTCAATCCGGGCATTTGTCATCGTGACTGCTGCGGGCCTTGGCAATTTGCCGGGTGTTATCGCGGCAGGTCTCGGTCTCGGCGCTGCCGAGCAATATGGTGGCTTCATCTTCGGCATCCAGTATCAGCAGGCCATCGCCGTGATGCTGCTCATTCTGGTGTTGATTTACCGTCTCATGCAGCAGCGCAAGCAGCGGCAAGTTCTACAGTAGGGGAGGCAGAGTTATGAACAAGACAATTCTTTATGCAATCTTGCTGATTGTAACCGTCATTGCTCCATTTGTTTTCCCGGACTTTCGGGTGCAACTGGCAACACTTTGGGTCTTTATCATTGTTGCTATCACCTGGGACATGACAGGCGGGCAGATGGGCTACAACTCGCTGGGTAATATCTTTTTCTACGGAACAGGCATGTATGTTGCTGCGGTAATCGGTATTGGACTGGTCTATGATGTGGGGGATTATACCGGAGCAGCCGGGGGCGGACGCTACGAATTTACCGTAGGCCAGTGGTTTGCAGGCTATATTCTGGGTTCTCTGGCTGCTGGATTGTTTTGCTCGTTTTGTGCCGTGGTTTTGGGGTATCTTCTCTTTGGTCTGCGCGGGCCTTATTTTGCAATCGGAACACTGGGGATTGCCATTGCGGCAGGTGAACTTGTGTCTAACTGGGATTGGGTTGGCGGTGGTCAGGGAATCTCCTTGCCTATATATCCCGGTGACGCCGGGCTTGGAAAAAATATCATCTATTATGGCTATGCAGCCACCGGAGTTGCGCTCTTCATTTTTGTGAAATGGCTTTACAGCACGCGGTTTGGTGCGGCGGTTAACGCCATTCGCGACGATGAAGAAAAAGCTGAAGCCATGGGTCTTCACACCCTGCGCCACAAACTCACCATGTGGGCGCTGTCTGCGTTTTTCGTGGGTGTCGCCGGTGGCATGACAGGCTTCCAACTGGGCCATTTTGAACCGTTGGAAACGGCCTATCAAACCATCAACCTAGGAATATTCATGGTGGTTTGCGTCTTGCTTGGTGGCAAAGGCACTCTTTGGGGACCGATAATTGGCGCCATCATGTTCCAGATTTTCAAGGAGGTGACCTGGAATTACTTCCTCGGCTGGCAATGGGTCGCGCTGGGCGCACTCATTGTTGTGACCGTGGTCTATTTCCAGGACGGTCTCATGGGTTGGTTGCGACACAACAAGCCGGAATGGTTCGGAGTTGTGGTTGACGAAAAAGATGAAACGGTTTCGGAGGCGGCGAAATGAGCATCATCGAAGTCGAAAACGTCTCGAAGTCGTTTGGTGGCGTCAAAGCCAATACCGACATCTCCATGCGAGTTGAAAAGGGGGGCATTACCGGTCTGATCGGCCCGAATGGATCTGGTAAGACCACTTTGTTCAATTCCATCGTTGGATATCACCCTGTCGATTCTGGCTCGATCAAGTTCGAAGGCCAGGAAATTTCAAAGATGCTGGTGCCGGAAATCGCCCGATTGGGTTTGTTGCGAACTTTTCAGCAAACCCGGATCTATGGCGAAATGAATTGCGTGGAAAACATGTTGATCTCTCTGCCTGTCAGGAAGATGACATTTATGGAGAACTTCAAGCGCAATACGACTGAAGACCGAGAACGGGCCGAACATTTGCTTGAGTTTGTGGGACTTTATGAAAAGCGGCTCTTGCGTTCCGGTTCATTGTCATTTGGTCAGCAAAAATTGCTGGAATTCGCCATGGCGCTGATGAATGAACCGACCGTTTTGCTGCTTGATGAACCGACGGCCGGTATCAATCCAACCTTGATCAACGGTTTGATTGACAGGCTGAAGCGGGCCAATTCGGAATTTGGTATCACGTTGTTTATTATCGAACACAATATGCGTGTGATTATGAATATGGCTGACCAGATTTATTGTCTGGCCCATGGAGAATTGCTGGCGTCCGGTTCCGCGTCCGACATTCAAAATGATCAGCGCGTTATTGATGCATATTTGGGAGCGCACTAATGGCCAAAACGACCAGAAAAACACCGACCACGGCTGCATCCAAAAAAGCAACATCCAAAAAAGCGGCTGCAAAGAAAGAACCAGCCAAAAAAGCTGCGTCCAAAAAGGCTGCTGCCAAGAGCAGTAAATCCGATGCCATCAGCGGTTACGGCTCAGGCGGTGTCGAAACGGTTATTTCGGTTGATGAAGTCACGCGGCAGGTTGCCGCTATTGCCGAAGAAGTTTCGATTGAAAAACTCGACACTCTCGTGGGCGGAGATCCTTATGTCAGTATCGAAAACCTGCATGCGGGCTATGGCAAGATGGAAATCCTCCACGATGTCAGTCTGCGAGTGGGGCGCAAGCAATCGCTTTGCCTGATCGGCCCCAATGGTGCAGGCAAGTCGACGGTTCTGCATGCCATATTCGGCTTCAATAACATTTTTTCCGGCTCCATTCGCATTGGTGACGGAGACGACAAAATGGACGTGACAAAGCTCTCACCGAATGAAAAGTTGAGCAATGCCGGCATAGCCTACATCCTTCAGGATAAGTCAGTATTTCCGGGAATGACCGTTGAGGAAAATCTCTGGATGGGTGGTTTTTTGAAAGATCAGCCCGCAGAAGCCAAGCGCACGGCAGAAATGATCTTTGACAAATATCCACGCCTGGCAGCGCGCCGCAAACATCAGGCGAAGGTGCTTTCGGGAGGAGAACGTCGTCTGCTGGAAATCTCTCGTGCTTTGGTTATGGATCCGGAAGTTCTGTTGGTGGACGAACCCTCCATTGGTCTTGAACCGCGCTTTATCGATATGGTCTTTGAGATACTCCATGGCCTGCAACACGACGACGGCAAGACCATTATCATGGTTGAGCAGAACGCCAAGAAAGGGCTTGAATTCGCGGATATCGGTTATGTTCTGGTGAGTGGTGAAGTGGCCATTGCAGGAAAGGGCGACGATCTTCTGGCCAACCCGAAAGTTGGTCAATTGTTCCTCGGCGGGTAGTCGTGTCCAATTCAACTGCCGTTATGGGAGATCTGGATCGGGTCTGACGTAGAGCAGCATGGCCATGCCCAGAACCAGAAGTGCGATACACAGGACAAGCATGGTCTGATAACCAGACATCTGCCAGATCAACGACCCGCCAAAGGGAGCAACCGCCGTCCCGAGCATGAAGAGACCGCCCATGCGCCCGGATATCTGTCCGAAACTGGCACTTCCCAGCATTTCGCGGGTCAGCATGGGGCGGATAATGCTGGTCACGCCGTAGGAGCCTCCGTGGACAATGACGAAGCTCAGGATCAATAGTGGGCTTGCTCCGGCAAACAGTAAGGCAGTGCAACCCAATGCCATGCCGGCATAGCAGGCGACTGCGGTCGTAAATGTTGTTATGCGAGCTTCGGTGGCCACCATCACAAGTCGCCCGAATACTTGCATGGGGCCGACCAGCGAAGCAGCCAGAATTGCGAGGTTTGTGGCCACGCCTCTTTCGGCAAGCAGAGGCAGCAAGTGGGTGATGATCATTCCATGGACGATCGCAATAATCATGAATGTCAGGGCCAGCATCCAAAACGTGCGTCCAAATGGGACTTTCGCCCGTTGGTCTGTGCGCAGGGGCTTGGCGACTGGAAACCTGTTTTGCAGATTGCCCATGGACCAGGCGGTCAGAGGCAGCGTTATCAATCCGACGGCCGCTGCATAGCACAATATGGCTATGCGCCAGTCCAGCCTGGCGTTTAGATAGTGCGCCGTTGGGAAGGCAACGGTTCCTGCCAGGCCGGCAATCAGGGTAATGCGTGTGATGGATGGCTTTGCATCTGTGCCCAAATGTCTGATCAACATGGCAAAACAGGGTTCATACAGGCTTGCAGCCATGCACAGGCCCATCAGCATCCAAATCCCGTAAAATTGCCAAAGCGCTGCCGTCTGTGACAACAGGATCAGCAGAACAATGGCAGCAAGGTTTCCACACAGCATCAGGGTTCTGCCATTGCCTGAATCGATTGCCCGACCAACCTTGGGGGAAGTTGCGGCGGCGATCAGCAATGCAAGCGTAAACGCGCCCGTAAGTTCAGTCTTGTCCCATGGGGTTTCCAATTCCCAAGTGGGTAGGAAGGCTGGGAACAAATAGAAGATGGAGGCCCAGATCACGGTTTGCGCAATGGCAAGGGGCAATGTGATTGAACCCATAATTGCTTTGCATCTCCTGCTTGCACCGTAGCTCACATTAGCGTTTGATCTTCCAGAAAACCAATGCCCAGGTGCCTGAAGTTTATGACAATGAACAACAGACCATGCTTCTTGCCTCCAATGGCTGGGATAGATGATCAGAATTTAAAAGGGGAATAATATGTATCTGGGGCTTGATTTGGGCACTTCCGGTATCAAGGCATTGATAATTGATGAGAAGCAGAATGTGATTGCCTCGTCCAATTCGCCGTTGAATGTCAGTCGGTTGCATAGTGGTTGGTCTGAGCAGGATCCGCAGGAATGGATTGACGCCACCAGGGCTGCTATGGAGGCGCTGAAGCGCAGTCATCCAACAGAACTCGCTGCGGTCCGCGGACTGGGATTTTCCGGACAGATGCATGGCGCAACCTTGTTGGATGCGGATGACGATGTATTGCGTCCCTGCATGCTGTGGAACGATACGCGCAGTCATGTGGAAGCGGCCCGACTGGACGCCAATCCGATTTTCAGGAAGCTGTCGGGCAATATTGTCTTTCCTGGCTTTACGGCGCCCAAGGTGGAATGGGTGCGAATCAATGAACCCGACACCTTTGCCAAAACGACCAAAATTCTATTGCCAAAGGACTATTTACGCCTTTGGCTGACTGGTGAACATGTGTCTGAAATGTCAGACGCAGCGGGAACCAGCTGGCTCGATGTCGGCAAGCGGTGCTGGTCAGATGAGTTGCTGGACGCCTGCCAGCTTGACCAGTCACACATGCCCGACCTTGTTGAGGGAACGGACATATCCGGCCAGTTGCGGCCTGAACTCGCACAGGAATGGGGTATGGGTTCTGTAAAGGTGGCAGGTGGGGCTGGGGACAATGCTGCATCGGCAATTGGCCTTGGTGCGGTTGCCGCTGGCTCGGCCTTTGTTTCGCTTGGAACTTCCGGCGTCTTGTTTGCCTCCAACGCCTCCTACTTGCCAAATCCGGACAGCGCCGTACATGCATTTTGTCACGCTGTTCCCGGCACCTGGCATCAGATGGGCGTCTTCCTGTCTGCAACGGATTCCCTCAATTGGTGGGCAGGAGTCTGCGATCGATCAGCAGTAGATTTGACCGGTGAGCTGGAAGGTGAGTTGCACCCCCCTTCGGGAATTTCCTTCCTGCCTTATCTGTCGGGAGAACGCACTCCCCACAATGACGCCAGCATTCGCGGGGCCTTTGTCGGACTTGATCATGCCCATGATCGCAAGACCATGACCCAGTCGGTGCTGGAAGGTGTTGCCTTTGCCTTGCGGGACTCGCTGGAAGCACTGTCTTCTGCCGGGACCAAATTGGAACGTGTTATGGCCGTTGGTGGTGGCACTCGGTCTGACTATTGGCTGCAGCTTGTGTCCAGTGTATTGCAAATGCCGGTGGATCTGCCGCGCGACGGCGATTTCGGTGCTGCATTCGGCGCTGCTCGTCTGGGGCTGATTGCAGCGGAAGGTGCTGATCCGCTAGCCATTTGCACCCAGCCACAAATCGCCAAAACTTATGAACCCAATGGGCAATTGATCGCAGCATATGAAAACGCCTATGGCACCTATCGCAGCCTCTATCCGGCGCTGTCCGGTGCAATGGGTTAGAAAACCGGTTTTTAACCACCAAGCCGGCCTTCGGCATGACCGCAATTGGGGCGCCAGTTTCAGCCCCCTTTCGTTCACAGGCCATCGCGATGGGTGAATTTTCCATCCACAATCGTGCCCAGCACTTTGATATCGGAAATGTCACGCGGAGCAACCTTGGTGATGTCCTGATCCAGGACCGCGAGGTCAGCCAGTTTGCCCACCTTGATTGAGCCGATTTTGTCTTCCATCGCCTGCTGGGCGGCCGGATAGATGGTTATGGCTTTCAGGGACTCCATCAGGGAAGCCGGTTTGCGCGAGCGAGGGTAAGGTTTTGAATCTTCGGCAAGCGGGTCCTGCAAGGTCATGGCGATTTCGACATTGAACAAGGGGGCAATCATATCCAATGGTGAGGAGGGGATATCGGATGAAATGGATACATTGTGACCCAAGGCCATGAGTGACGCGTAACGGGACAGTTGCGCCTCGATCCTTGCGCGTCCCAGGAGCTCAAGAGCATTGTTGATTTGCCCTTCCCAGTCGGTTTGAAACTGAGGCGTTGTATTGACCATGATTTCATTGTCGATCACACGCTCATGATCCTTGTCGGTCACCCAGAAAGAGTGATGGAGGACGTTGTTGGGCACATTGTAACCCGCACCACGAGCCGCCAATATGGCGTCCACCGTATTGCGCACGGTTTGCGAACCATCAACATGGGTGCCAACGGGCAAACCGTTCAGATTGGCCAGGAGGTAAGCAGCGGAAATGGTCGGCCCCTCAATGGCCGCAGCGCCCCGTGTGCCGGACCCGTCTGAATAAGGTTCCAGCATCCACGCCGTTTTGGAACTCCAGTTTCCTTCCGGATGGATTTTAATGCCCCAGATGCGCAGCATGTCACTGTCGTATTTCTCGCGCAGCGCCAAGGTATGCTGTACCACGTCATCGGCTTTTCCGTTGGGGTCTTTGGAGCCGGTTGCTACAAAGGTGCGCAGTTTCAATTCGCCTTTCTTTTCCAACTCATGCAGATGGGCCAGAGCCAGTTTTTCGTCTTCCTTGACGAGTTGCAGGTCTGTAACTGTTGGCATGGCGATCAGAGGAATGTGGACTGCGGTCATGCCGGTTTTTGCGGCCGCGTTGTACAGCTTTTCCTGAATGGCCGGAATTTCGTTTTCCGGGTCCCATGCTCCGGCATTGCGGAATGCAGTTGCCCATTGGAATTCAATGCCGATACCGGTCTGCTTGCCTTCTGCATCTCTTTGCCAGAACATTACGCCGGGAACCTGATCAGGATCATCGGCAGGGACTTTGCCCACTTCAAACGCTTTTGAGTTCATCCACACATCGTGGATGGTGAAATCGAGAATGAATACCGAGCGATGGCTGACAACGGTGTCCAGATCTTCTTTGGTTGGCCAGCGGCCATAATTGACTTGATTGAAGCCATAGCCAAGGATCAATTTCTCGTCAGGGTTGGCATCGGCATAGTCCTTGATCTTGGCCAACGCACCTTCAATCGACTCCATACCAAACAGACTGACGCCACGAGACGTCCAGCCTGATGCAACGATGTGGTCGTGACCGGATACGAAACCGGGCAGCAATGTATCACCTTCCAGATCAAAGACTTCGGTTCCATCGGCCACGTGTTTTTCAGCATCCGCGCTGGAGCCGACAAAAATTATCTTGTTGCCCTTGATTGCAACCGCTTCTGCGTTGGGGTTTTCATCATCCATTGTCAAAACAGATGCATTGGTGAAAACCTTATCTGCCACCTGTGCCATAGCGAGGGTTGCCCCCCACAACGCCAAAGCCGAGATTGCACCCGCCACCGCAAGAATGTGTTTCATTATTGTCACTCCAAGTCTGATTGCCGCAAATCGCAACCCCGGACCATACAGTAGCAGGCCAGCGATCCACAATGAAGATTGCGTTAAGTCTTACACAAATCGGATATTCGGCATTATGAGCGGTTTTGAGGGAAGTTGAGTGTAATGACCCACCTGCTGACGGGTGACACGTGGGCCGATTTAATCTAGGAGGGGAGGCAATTCACCAACCCCGCTCCCGACATAATCAGGATTTCGCTTGAGCAAGTTTCTTATCGCCACACGGAAAAGCAAGATGGCGCTGGCGCAGTCGCAACTCGTCGCCGACTTGTTGCAGCAAGCTGCTCCTGAACTTCTGGTGGAACTGGCCGAATCAAACCCCAGGGGAGACCGTGACCAGATCAGTCGACTGGACCGCCACGGAGGCAAGGGCGGGGCATTTGTTGCCGAAATCCGAGCAGATGTTGTCGCCGGTCGCAGCCAATGTGCCATGCATTCGCTGAAGGATATGCCGGGCAATGAAGAAACCCCGGATTTGGTCATCGGGGCTTATCTGAAGAGAGAAGATCCGTCTGATTCACTGGTTCTGCGCCCCGGTTTGACGATGGAGGAATTGCATTCAGACCGGGGAGAAGGCTTCAAAATCGGGACGAACTCGGTTCGTCGCGCAGCATTTCTGAAGCATATTTATCCCAATGCCGATATCATTCATTTCAGGGGGGCCGCAGATACACGAATTCAAAAGCTGGATAAAGGGATATTGCAGGAGCTTGTTGACGGGTCCAAGGTCGGTCCGGCTGATGCCATCGTGCTGGCCACTTCAGGAATGGCACGAGTTGGGGCAGCCGGCCGTATTTCCCATACGTTTGATATTCAGGACATGTTGCCTGCTGTCGGGCAGGGCATTGTGGCCGTGGAATGTGCTGCAACCGATTGGAAGACACGGCAAGTTTTGGCAATGATCGATGATCCGGACGCCCGCGCCTGTGCCGAAGCTGAGCGGGAGGTTCTGTGGGTTCTTGACGGGCATTGCAATTCCCCTATTGCGGCCTATTCCCATCGCGAGGGCTCAATCATGAAAATGAGTGCGGCCGTCATGTCTTTGGACGGCACAACCATTCTGCACCATCAGTTGGAAGCAGATGCCGACTATCCAAGGGAACTGGGTCGGAACATGGGGTTGGCTCTCATCGAGAAGGGCGCTCAGGCTCTGATCAGTGAAAGTCGGCTTTAGAGAAAGGTCTGCTTGACGTTATTTAGCGTCAAAGTCCAGCACCAGATGCTTGCTGTCGGGACGGGATTGGCAGGCCAGAGTGAAGCCCGCCTCGACTTCCCACTTTTGCAGCGAATAGTTCACATCCATGGTTGCAGAACCTTCCAGAATCTTGCAACGGCAAGTGCAGCACATTCCACCTTCGCACGAGAACGGCAGGTCCATGCCGGCGTGCTGCGCAGCGGCCAGCACGGTTTCTGATTGAGGGTCAATGGGCACGGTGTTGCGTTTTCCATCAATGATAATTGATACGGCGTTTTCGGCCCTGTTGGCAGGACTGGTTTCCGCTTTTTTCCTGCCTCCCTTGTGTTGGGTCGTCCCGAACAATTCAAACAGGATACGATCCTGTTCCATCCCCCGGCTCAGCAGGCCTGAAGTGCAGGCCCTGATCATGTCCTGCGGTCCGCACAAGTAGGCAGCATCATAGCGGGGAATATCAATCAGCTTCTTGTCGGACAAAGTCGCAATCATCTTTTCATCGATGTGGCCATTGAGGAATTCAGGTTCACTCTGTTCCCGACTGAGAATGTGGATCAGTTGAAAGCGACCGGTATGCTGGTCCTTGAGCGCATTGATCTCATCCAGGAACATGACCGTTGAAGACGAGCGATTTCCATAGAGAAGGGTGATTGAGCTTTCTGCTTCTTCTTCCAACACTGAGCGGGCAATGGACAGGCAAGGGGTAATTCCCGAACCCGCCGCGATCAGCAAATAGTCGTGGCTGCCGCCCAGGGGAGCTGTAAAGCGGCCTTGTGGCTCCATGACGTTGAGTGTGTCACCGGGTTTCAGAGACAATACATGGTTGGAAAACAGACCGTCCTCGACCTGTTTGATGCCGACAGCCAATTCTGACCTGGAACGTGCAGAACAAATGGAATAGGAACGCCGAACTTCATCTCCATCAATGGTTGTGCGCAATGTGAGATATTGGCCAGGATCGAATGCGAACTTGCCTTTCAATGCAGGGGGAATATCGAAGACAAGCGCCGTTGAATTGGCCGACGGTTTTCGTACAGCTATGATTTTAAGTTCGTGAAATGCAGGTGCCATGGGTCAGATACACTTGAAATAGTCGAAGGGCTCAGCGCACACATCACATGTGTAATGGGCCTTGCACGCCGTTGAGCCGAATTCGGATACTCTTGTGGTGCTTTGCGATCCGCAGCGCGGGCAGGCGATGCTAGTCTCCTGAAACAGGCCAAGCTTTGACGTGCCGGTTTTCAATGGTGGGGCAATTCCATAGTCCTGGAGCTTTTTGCGGCCGGCCTCAGATATCCAGTCGGTGGTCCAGGGTGGGGAATGGACACGCTCTATTCGGGCATCAAAACCAGCTTCCAAAAGAGCTGTTTCAACTGCCAATTCAATTGCAAGAACCGCGGGGCAGCCGGAATAAGTTGGAGTAAGGCGCGCAACAGCCTTTCCGTCGACGAGATCAACACCACGCAATATCCCAAGATCAGCAACAGTAACGCAGGGAATCTCCGGATCAGGCACTGACGCGGCAGCAGCCCAGGCGCGTGCCTGATCATGGTCGAGGATTGGTGCAGTGCTTACCATGTCAGCCCCGGATATGTTCGCTGCATATACTGGAGTTCGCTGAGCAAATGCCCGAAATCCTCGGTGTGAAATCCTTCCCGACCACCATGCTGGAAATAGGCCACTTCAGGCATGTTCAAACAGGCTTCATCAAAGACGTGCTTAACAGTTTCGGTCCACTCGCCATGGAGAGTTTCGGGCAATGGAAGGATATTCTCCTCTGCGCAAATTTGCGCCTGCGGTGTGGCGCGAAACAGTTCTTCTGTATAGGGGTGCAAGGCCTCCAAGGCCTTAGCCATGCGACTTGCACTTTCTTGTGTCCCATCACCCAGCCGAACAACCCATTCTCCGCAATGGCGGAGATGGTAGGCAATTTCTTTGACTGCCTTTTGGGCAAAGCCGTTAATGGTTTGATCGCGGCTGTTGCATGCCGCCCGCCAGTAAAGCTGCATAAAGGCCGCAAAATAGAATTGCCTCAGCATGGTGTGGCCAAAGTCACCATTTGGACGCTCCACCAGAAGGCAGTTGAGATATTCACGGTCGGTGCGCAAATAAGCCAGATCATCTTCGCTGCGACCCTTGCCCTCCAGTTCGGCCGCATAGAAATAGAAATTTCGAGCCTGTCCCAACAAATCCAGAGCCATGTTTGGCATGGATAGGTCTTCTTCCAATATGGGTGCGTGGCCACACCATTCCGAAAGCCTGTGTCCGAGGATCAAATGATCATCTGCAATGGAGATCAGGCAGTGAACGAGAGCAGAATTTCTGTCACTCATCACATATGTCCAACTTCATCAGGAATGTCATAGAAACTTGGATGGCGATAGATTTTGTCACTTGCGGGATCAAAGTTCTCGCCTGCTTCTTCAGGGTCCGATGCAAGGATATCGTTTGAGCGGACAACCCAGATCGAGTTGCCTTCATCGCGTCTTGTGTAAACGTCGCGCGCCGACTGCAATGCCATTTCGCCATCGGCAGCATGGATCGAACCCACATGCTTGTGGTCCAATCCGTTGCGCGGTCTGATGAAGACTTCCCAAAGTGGAGTGTATTGCTTTTCCATTATTCTGCTGCCTGACTTGCCGCTTCTTGCCGCGTCTTGCGTTTTTGAGCATGGGCCAGAGCTGCTTCGCGAACCCATTCTCCGTCGTCCCATGCCTTCTTGCGCGCTGCGATTCTGTCACGATTCATGTGGCCCCCGCCTTTGACCACACGCCAAAACTCATCCCAGTCGATTGCACCGAAATCGTAGCCGCCTTCGCCATCGTTTTTCTCGGGATTCCACTTCAGATCAGGGTCAGGAATGGTCAATCCAATATGTAGAGCCTGCGGCACAGTGGCGTCGACGAATTTTTGGCGCAGGGCATCATTGCTGAAACGCTTGATCTTCCACTTCATCGACTGGTCGCCATGCGTGCTTTCGGAATCATGGGGGCCAAACATCATCAGAGCAGGCCACCACCAGCGATTGAGTGAATCCTGCGCCATGGCCTTCTGTTCATCCGAACCTTGAGCAAGCACCATCATCAGTTCATAGCCTTGCCGTTGATGAAAGCTCTCCTCCCGGCAGATTCGTACCATGGCACGGGCATATGGACCGAATGAACAGCGGCACAACGGGACCTGGTTCATGATTGCTGCACCGTCCACGAGCCAGCCAATCGCCCCCATATCAGCCCAGCTTGGAGTAGGGTAATTAAAGATGGAAGAATATTTGGCTTTCCCGGACAGCAATTCCTCCGTCATTTCTTCGCGGGAAACACCGAGCGTTTCTGCTGCGGAATAAAGGTAAAGCCCGTGACCGCCTTCATCCTGAACCTTGGCCAACAGGGCGAGCTTGCGACGCAGCGTTGGAGCGCGGGTAATCCAGTTGCCTTCAGGCAACATGCCTACAATTTCTGAATGCGCATGCTGGCCTATCTGCCTGACGAGTGTCTTGCGATAGGCCGCTGGCATGGCATCATTCGGCTCAATCTTTTCCTCACGGTCTATGCGCGCTTGAAAAGCCTTGAGGAACTCTTCCGATTCTTCAGTTTCGGTGTTGGCACCGATTAATCCCTGCGAATACATGCACAATCTCCCTGATGGTTAATTTACGTTACAGAAATTTCTCGAACAGTCAATTCTTGTAACGTATTAATTGAATCGTGAACCAAGCGAATTTCCTGGTGATCTCAATCGACCCTGGGGGCCTTTGGCATTTTGATCCATCCAGACTTCCGATGAGTGCAGCAAATTATGGTAGAGAGCTGCCACGAACGCGTGACAGGTGGATTGCGGCCAGTCCTGTGTCCAGAATACAGGTGCGACCTGCTCAAATTGAAAAAGAATACGTCGCCATTCATGAATGAGCAGGCAGCGCACAGCCATGGCTTCCAATTCGTTCAATTGTGTGTGGTCGACCGGTTGAAAGGCCGTCATCAGATTGTCAAAACTGCGTGCATGATCGGGGGCGCATTTTTGCAGTTTCATCCAATCTGGAACGTGCGAAATTTTACCGGTCATGCGAAATGTTTCGTTACCGCTTTCCACCGGACTTTGCCTAAAAAGTTGAAAGTCTGGATGGTCATCTTGCCTTACAGTCAGGGTCCATTCTGTCAGGCTGTTGTCTGCTTCCGGCAATGGCGCGTAGATCTGGTCTGTTGCATCGGCAAAGGGCTGCAGCCCGGGATCAGAGAGATGGTAAAAGCTCGAGCGGCCCAGTTTAGTACGCACAACCCAGCCATCTTTGCTCAGCCTTGAAAACGCGGTTCGCACAGCGCCCGCTTCAATCCCCATACAAAGCAAGACTTCCTGCACGGTTTTGGCAGAAACAGCTCCTCCGCGGGGCAATACAGCATCGCCGAAAAAAGGTGATGATGACTGACCACACACGTAGTTTTTTTTCCTCATTCAGCCGTTTCACAAGTTTGAGGACTTCGCTCATTCTAGATCGAATTCATCGTATGCAGCGTATAGGTCGCGACAGGATCATCATCCTGATTGAACAGTTCAACATGCCAGCGCACTTCGCCGTAGTCATCATTGCGACGGGTCTTGCGCTGGACGGTCAACTCAACCCGTATGCTGTCGCCCGGCGATACCGGCTTTTTAAAACTCAGATCTGAAAGTCCGGTATTGGCCAGTACGGGGCCTGGATCGGGTTGGACAAAGAGACCAGCAGCAAAAGAGAGCAGCAGGTAGCCATGGGCAACACGGCCTGGGAAAAATGGATTGGCTTTCGCGGCTTCTTCGTCCATGTGGGCGTAGAACGTATCGCCTGTGAATTCGGCAAAGTGTTCGATATCTTCAAGTGAAATCGTTCGAGCTGCAGTCTTGAGTGTTTCTCCAAGTTCCAGTTCGCCAAAATTTCGGGTGAAAGGGTGTCTGTCCTTTGGTTTTGGTGTTGCGCTTGCAATCCAGGTCCTGCCAATTGCAGATATCATGTCAGGCGAGCCCTGAATGGCTGTGCGTTGCATATAATGCATGACCCCGCGAATGCCACCGAGTTCTTCGCCACCACCTGCGCGTCCGGGGCCACCATGAACCATATGGGGGAGCGGGGAACCATGGCCCGTACTTTCCTTGGCGGAATGACGATTATTGACATAAAGTCGCCCGTGCCATGCAGATGACCCTGAGGCCACCAACGCCGCGATAGTGGGATCATCAGTGAACAGGGATGCGACAAGACTGCCACCACCGCGATTGAGTAAAGCGCAGGCGTGATCAACGGAACTGTAGGGCATGACAGTTGCGGTCGGTCCGAAGGCCTCAATTTCATGTACAGCATGGGCCGAATTCGGATCGGAGCAATGATAAAGGGTCGGGGCAACAAAAGCGCCCCTGTCCACAGAGGCTCCTTTGGGCTTAACAAGGGGGGAAGTCACAAGTTTAGCTTCCGTCGCGATTTGATCATTGGCCCGCCGCCATGCCGAGCGCTGGTCCTGTGACACCAGCGGCCCCATCTGGATGCCATCAAGCGCCGGATCACCAACTTGGATGGTCACCAGTTTCGCTTCAATTGCCTCAATCACATTGTCGGTCAGGGCTTCGGGGACGAGAATGCGTCGTATTGCGGTACATTTCTGTCCGGCCTTTGTGGTTATCTCATTAACGATCTCGTTCAGGAAAATATCAAACTCCGGAGAATCGACTCCGGCATCAGCTCCCAGCATGGTCGCGTTCAGACTGTCCTGTTCACTGATGAACTGCACACCCTGACGCAGGAGATGTGGATTTGAACGCAGGTGGAAGGCCGTTTGCGCTGAGCCTGTGAAACTGACCGTGTCCTGGGCTCCAAGTTCGTCCATCAATTCGCCAATGCCACCGGTGATTAACTGGAATGAACCCTCTGGAAAGGTATTCGATTCAACCATCATGCGAAAACAGGCTTCGGTTATGTAGCATGTGTCGGTGGCGGGTTTGACAATGGCAGGCACACCTGCCAACAGGCTCGTCGCCAGTTCCTCCAACATGCCCCAAACGGGAAAATTAAAGGCGTTGATGTGCAGGGCGACACCCGGCTTGGGTGTGGTGATATGTTGACCAACAAAGCTGCCCTGACGAGATAATTGCTCGACGGCACCATCGAGATATATCGTCGAATCTGGCAGTTCCCGCCGCCCTTTCGACGCATAGGCAAACAAAGTACCAATGCCACCATCAATATCGATCCATGCATCCGAGCGAGTAGATCCGGCCATCGGGCTCAGTTCATAAAGGCTTTCCTTTCGCTCGTTGAGGAAGGTAGCGAGAGCTTTCAGCCCGCGCGCCCTGTCGTGAAAAGTCATCGCCCTGAGCGCGGGTCCGCCACTTGATTTGGCGTGATCAAGTATGGAAGCTGAATCAACGCTTGCCCGGCCAGCGCTTGCAATTTCGTTTCCGGTGACGGCGCAATGGATAGGTCTCGTCCCGGGACTGCCCGGTTTGCCGGATGGCAGCCATTGGCCTGCCAGATAAGAATGGACGTTTATCAGTTTACCGTGCATGCGGATTTCCCGTGACGTTTGGATTGACCAGAGTGCAGATCACGTGCAAGCGTTACACGTCAAAGCGAAAAAAGAAATCCTTGTAACATAACTTGCAGTTTAAAAAATGATCGATTTAACGCCCGACCGCTCCACCCTGGACCCGATTGAAATTGCATCGCGAGACGAGATTTCAGCCCTGCAGGTCCAGCGTCTTCAATGGTCGTTGAAACAGGCGTATGACAATGTGCCGTTCTACAAATCTGCACTTGATGCAGCGCATGTCCATCCAGATGATCTGAAGTCCCTGGAAGACTTGTCCAGGTTTCCGTTCACGGTGAAACAGGATCTGCGCGACAATTATCCTTTTGGCATGTTTGCGGTGCCTCGCGAGAAACTGGCACGTATTCATGCTTCTTCCGGTACAACAGGCAAGCCCACCGTTGTAGGATATACGGCCAATGACGTGGATATGTGGGCCAGTGTCGTGGCACGATCCATGCGCGCTGCAGGCACGCGGCCTGGCGACATGGTGCATGTGGCCTATGGCTACGGACTGTTTACCGGTGGTTTGGGAGCACATTACGGTGCTGAAAAACTGGGCTGTTCTGTTGTTCCGGTTTCTGGCGGCATGACAGCAAGACAGGTCACCTTGATCAACGATTTCAAACCAACGACGATCATGGTTACGCCCTCGTATGCATTGTCTATCCTGGATGAGTGTCGCGTGCAGGGCATTGATCCGCGTGATACTTCGCTGCAGGTGGGGATTTTTGGAGCGGAGCCCTGGACCAATGCAATGCGCAACGAGATAGAGCAGGCGTTCGACATGCATGCTGTGGATATCTACGGATTGTCGGAAGTGATTGGTCCGGGTGTGGCAAACGAGTGCGTAGAAACAAAAGACGGTCCAACAATCTGGGAAGATCATTTCTACCCTGAAATCATAAATCCAGAGACCGGCCAACCAGTGGAAGATGGCGAAATGGGTGAGCTTGTATTCACATCGCTGAGCAAGGAAGCCTTTCCTATTATCCGTTATCGGACACGTGATCTGTCCCGTCTCCTGCCGGGAACAGCGCGCAGCATGCGGCGGATGGAAAAAATCACAGGTCGAAGTGATGATATGATCATCCTGCGGGGTGTGAATGTATTCCCGACGCAAATTGAAGAGCAATTGATGAAGGTCGCAGCACTTGCTCCCCACTTCCAGATTGAATTGAGCAGAACGGGCCGACTGGATGAAATGGCTGTTCTCGTTGAGGCAGCGGGTACAATTGATGACGCAGCAAAACAGACAGCTGCGGCTGACCTGACCCACCGCATCAAAAGTGTTGTTGGAATATCGGCGACGGTCGAGGTGCGAGATTCTGGCGCAGTTGCGCGCAGTGAAGGCAAGGCGGTAAGAGTGGTAGATAATCGACCAAAGGACTGACGTTGCGTGTTGAACTCCATCAATTTTGACAATTCTTATGCCCGGCTTCCTGAACGGTTTTTTGCAAAACTGGACCCCAAGGCTGTCAAACACCCGGAATTGATTGCACTGAACGACGAACTTGCCGCCGAGTTGAATTTAGATCCTCGGGAGTTGCGTTCCTCCGCAGGAGTAGCAGCTCTTTCCGGCAATGAAAGGCTGGCGGGATCAGAACCACTTGCGATGGCCTATGCCGGCCAGCAATTTGGCAATTGGGTTCCTCAACTGGGTGACGGTCGCGCCCTTCTGTTGGGGGAAGTGTTGGACCGGAAGGGAGTTCGCCGGGATATTCAACTAAAGGGTTCTGGCCCCACTCCCTTTTCAAGGATGGGTGATGGACGAGCCTGGCTCGGACCGGTGATGCGCGAATATATCGTCAGCGAAGCCATGGCGGCCCTTGGCGTGCCCACCACAAGGGCACTGGCTGCAGTCTCAACCGGCGAGCAAGTAATAAGGGAAGACATACTCCCCGGTGCTATTCTGACCCGGGTCTCGCTGAGCCATGTGCGGGTGGGCACGTTTCAGTTTTTTGCTGCGCGTCGCGATGAAGATGGTTTAAGGGCATTGGCAGACTACACGATCGACCGACTATATCCAGATGTTGCGGAGGCTGAAGATCCTTATATCGGCCTGTTTGGCAAAGTGGTTGAGCGACAGGCACAACTGGTCGCAAAGTGGATGAACCTGGGCTTCATCCATGGTGTGATGAATACGGACAATGTGTCCATTGCCGGTGAAACGATTGACTATGGTCCCTGCGCTTTCATGGATGACTATCATGCCGATCGAGTGTTTAGTTCTATCGATCAGCATGGGCGGTATGCCTTTTGCAACCAGCCAAGGATTGCCCATTGGAATCTGGTGCAACTTGCTCAGTCATTGCTGCCTCTGTTCAGTGGACAACAGGAGGAGGCACTTGCAGCGGCACAGGCGACGGTTGACCGATTTCCGCAAATTTACACGCAAGCCCATCGAGAAGGCTTTAACGCAAAAATTGGCTTGAAAACCATTCACGAGGGCGATGCGGAACTGGGCAATGACCTGCTGTCTCTCATGGCTGCAAATGGTGCTGATTTTACACTGACATTCCGACAACTGGGGGTGGAAGATCCGGCATTGTTCCTGTCACATTTTGAAGATAAGTCCGCAATTGACAGGTGGTTGAAACGGTGGCGCATGCGCCTGGAACAGGAAGAAGCGACCGATGCTTTGTCTCTCATGAAGAGTGCAAATCCGGCGATCATTCCGCGCAACCACAGAATCGAGCAGGCGATCCAAGCAAGCCTCGAGGGAGATTTTGCGCCATTCCACAGACTTAACGACGCGCTTGCTGAGCCCTATCGAGAGCGGGCGGACTACGCTGATCTGACTCAACCTCCATTGGCAAAGGAAATAGTTGCGCAGACATTTTGTGGGACATGAGCATGGGGCCTGAATTACAAGTGAAGGGTTGCATGGGACCCATTCTGCATGCAGCCTGTTGCGATAGGGGTTTGGGTTTTATGGCGATTGGATGAATAGTCGATGAGGTTTTTCTCGGATAAAGAACGACCGGTTCATTTGGGTCCATATCCGCTTGAACGGCTTGTGCGCCAGGAAACGGTCGATCTGAATTCAGTGCCCGCATTCCAGCAACTCAGCTTCAGGCGACCCGATGCTCCTGAAAGCATTGTCAACGCAATGGGTGAGTATCAGGCTATGCTTGATGCCATTCGCGACGGTTTGGTGAACAAGGCCAAATCCGGTATTCCCGATGACCCACAGGAGCGAGTCGATCATTTAAAGGGTTTTGCCTATTTCAGCGACTCCTCAATGGCCGCATCTTGCCGAATAGATGATGCGGTGCGATTGACACAGCCATTTCGCAATCCCGATATAGATCGGCTGGCGGAGGACTTGCGTACCAAGCAGACAACCACCCTGGCTGCTGGCATCGATTTGATCATGGCGGATCTGAAAGAATCGATGAATGCACCGCCAACGACTATGGACCATCATACCCACGCTTTGGTGTTCCTTTATGAATACCCTCGCGATCCGGGAAAGGATGAGAAAGGGTGCAGTTGGATCCAAAATGCACAGGCAGCACGGGCCAGTCTGCGGGCCAATGAAACAGCCGTTGTCATTGCCAACTATATCCGGCTGCTTGGATACGATGCGCGCGCTCATTCGGGCGCAACGAGTGAGGTAGACCTCAATGGCATGACTGTCGCCTGTGGACTTGCCAGCGTTGAAGACGGGGTTCTGATCAATCCTTATGTCGGGGAGAGATTTGGCGTAGCGGTGGTGACGACCGAATTGGAGATTGCGGCTGACAAACCGCTTGTACCGCTGGCAGACCAGCCACGCTCCCATACTCACGGCCTGGCATGGAAGCTCGGCAAGGGGTTTGCCAAGAACGCGTTTAACCGGGAGCCATTTTCCAATCGAAACTATGTGGATGGTGGGCATCCATTTGAAAAACTGAAGCGGGTGGATGAGCCAACCACCTATATTGACGAGGCGCGTGTGGCGCGTGTGCCCAAACGTACAGACATGTTTGCGCGCGCCCAGTTTGGTGACATGGGCAAGGCCAATCAGGAAAATGCCACGGGTGGATATTATGTGCGCAAAGCCGCTCCGTCTTCGGCGCAGCGCAGGGCGCTTGGTGCATTTGTACTCCTGCAAACAGGTGAGCCTGCGGATGAGAAAGTTGCACCACAGCCCGAATTGCATGCAGACTTGATCAAGGCGACTTCCTATTTTCTGGGAGTGGATGCTGTCGGAATTTCCCGTTGTCCGGACTGGAGTTGGTATTCCCACAATGCCCTGGGTGAAGAGATCAAACCGCAGCATAATCAAGCCATTTCGATGATCATTGACCAGGGCTATGAGACCATGGAAGGGGCGTCCGGAGATGACTGGATATCTGTTGCCCAGTCCATGCGGGCGTATTTGCGGTTTTCTTTGTTGGGTGGTGTGATCGCTAAGCAAATTCGCAATATGGGCTACAAGGCCAAGGCCCATTCGGTGATGGATGGAGACGTTCTGCAACCACCATTGTTGTTATTGTCCGGCCTTGGCGAAGTGAGCCGAATTGGTGAAGTTATTCTCAACCCCTATCTTGGACCTCGGTTGAAATCAGGGGTTGTAACAACGGATTTGCCGTTGGCTCACGACAAGCCGATTGACTTTGGTCTGCAAAAATTTTGCGAAAGCTGCAACAAGTGCGCGCGTGAATGTCCGTCGGGGGCGATCACAGCCGGACCAAAACTGATGTTCAACGGCTATGAAATCTGGAAATCGGATAGTCAAAAATGCGCAACTTATCGCGTTGGTACCAAGGGCGGGGCCATGTGTGGGCGCTGCATGAAAACCTGTCCCTGGAATCTGGAAGGCCTTTTTGCGGAAAAACCGTTCCGTTGGGCTGCCATGAATATTCCCCAGGCTGCTCCGGCGCTGGCGAAACTGGATGATGTAGTTGGTAATGGTGGGTTGAACCTGACCAAGAAGTGGTGGTGGGATTTGGAACTGTCTGCCGATGGCAGTTATCACCAGACGGAGCATCCGTTGAATGAACGCGACCTGCAAAAGGATCTCGATCTGAAATACGAAGATCAGACCCTTGCTGTGTATCCTGCCAATCTCGCCCCGCACCCGTGGCCATTCCCGTTCCCGATGGACAGGGAAAAGGGCATAGAAGCTTATCAGGCCATGGTGACTGCTGCTGAATACAAGGTGCGAATTGCCAAAGGTGATAACTCCGTTGTGCACGAATACAAGATCAGTGGGGACGCGCCGGTCATTCGTGTCGAATTGAGCAATGTTGAACAGATGACGGACGATGTCAGCCTGTATGAGTTTTCCTCGTTGGATGGAAGTCCGTTGCCAAAATGGCAGGCCGGAGCGCATCTCGATATTGTGGTTGCGCCGGAGTTTTTACGACAATACTCGATGTCCGGCGATCCGGCCGACCGGACCAAATACCAGATCGGTGTATTGCGAGAAGACGAAGGACGGGGTGGTTCTGCTCTCCTGCATCGAATTTTTTCCAAGGGTCGTAAGATCTTTATTTCAAAACCAATCAATCACTTCCCGCTTGATCACTCGGCAGCGAAGTCCTGGTTAATGGGCGGCGGTATTGGCATCACACCGATGATTGCAATGGCTCATGAAGCCCATGCGGCGGGCCTTGATTTCGAAATGCATTATTCGGTGAAGTCACGAAAATCAGCCGGCTATCTCAACCAGCTTCAAGAAGTCCCCTGGAAGGACAAGCTTCACATTCACGTCTCGGATGAAAATACACGTGCAGACCTTGACGCCATACTAAAGGAAACCGGTGAAAATGATCATGTATATACCTGCGGGCCGGACACATACATGAACTCAGTAATGGAAGCGGCAGAACGCTGTAACGTGCCTGAAGACTGCAGGCATCTTGAATACTTCTCCGTGCCTGAACTGCCAGAATATGAAAACCATGACTTTACGTTGAAACTGGCAAGGTCAGGTAAGGAAATCCATATACCTGCGGACCGAGTTCCCACTGATGTTTTGGCCGAAAATGGCATTCATGTGGATGTAAAATGTTCTGATGGCATATGCGGCGTGTGCAAATGTGGGTTGATTTCGGGTGAAGTTGAACATCGGGATTTTGTGCTGTCCACGGCGCAGCGGGAAACCGCCGTGATCCTGTGCCAGTCCCGCGCTGCCGAGCCGGATGGAGTTATTGAAGTAGATCTGTAAGGTAACAGCATGACTATGTATCGTACCAAGGTTGCCATTATCGGCAGTGGACCGTCAGGCCTGTTGCTGGGGCAACTCCTTACTCTGGCGGGCATCGACAATATTATCATTGACCGCGTGAGCAAGGATTACATCCTCTCAAGAGTGCGTGCAGGCGTACTGGAAGACGGCACCGTGAAAATGCTGCGAAACGCCGGTATTGCTGAGCGGATGGCAGAGGAAGGCCTTTCTCATGGCGGATTTGATCTGGCATTTTCAGACCGCATTGAGCGCATTGATCTGGAAGGTCTGACTGGCCAATCCGTCATGGTATATGGCCAAACAGAGGTGACACGGGATCTGATGGAGGCTCGTGAAAATTCTGCTGCGCTAACCATTTATGACGCCAGTGATGCCCAACCGCATGGTTTTGACGGGCAAAATCCATATGTTACGCTCCAAAAAGATGGAGCGGAGCACCGCATCGATTGTGACTTTGTTGCCGGTTGTGACGGGTATCACGGCCCCAGTCGCAGGGCAGTGCCCGATAATGCAATTTCAACTTTTGAGAAGATCTATCCTTTTGGATGGCTGGGCGTTTTGTCAGAGGTTCCGCCAGTGCGCGAAGAGCTGATCTATGCAAATCATGCACGCGGCTTTGCCTTGTGTTCCATGCGGTCTCTGAGCCGATCAAGATACTATATTCAGTGCTCAACGGATGATCATGTCGACAATTGGAGCGATGACCAGTTTTGGGATGAACTGCGCTGGCGCTTGCCACAGCATGTTGCTGATGCTGTAACTATCGGCCCGAGTTTTGAAAAATCCATTGCACCTCTCCGATCCTTCGTCGCCGAGCCCATGCGATTTGGTAATCTGTTTCTCGTTGGTGACGCGGCCCATATTGTGCCGCCCACCGGGGCCAAAGGCCTGAATCTTGCGGTCAGCGATGTACACTATCTGTTTGAAGGACTGCGCGAATTTTATGAAGAGGCAAGTTCTGCAGCTTTGGACAGCTATTCCCGCCGTGCATTGGCCCGGGTTTGGAAAGCGGTGCGTTTCTCGTGGTGGTTTACCAGTTGCATGCACCGATTCCCAGGCACGGACGACTTCGATCAGCGTATTCAGGAGGCCGAGTTGGACTATCTGTCGCAATCGACAGCGGCCAAGACGTCGATTGCAGAAAACTATGTTGGTTTGCCCCTTTAGAGTGAGATTATGATGCAAGATATCCGGGCAATGCCCTTAAGCAAAAGCGCATTTGCTCCATTCGGGCGGGTGATCGAAAAAGCCGGAGCAGACTCGTTTTTGATCAACAATGGCAAATGTCGCAGATATCATGCTCTTGCGCAGGCCGAAATTCAGGGCGAGGGGGGTGCTGTTGGCATCAGTATATTTAGCGGCCAGCCCTATTTGCTCCCACATACACTGGACCTGGTCGAGCGACACCCATTGGGGAGTCAGGCTTTCTATCCACTAGGAGACAACGACTGGCTGGTTATTGTCTGCGCCGACAATGACGGGACACCGGATATTCCCCAGGCCTTTCTGGCAAATGGAGATCAGGGTGTCAGCTTGAACCGCGATATTTGGCACGGCGTTTTGACACCGTTGGTTGAGGCAAGCGACTTTTTGGTGGTTGACCGCATTAGCATCGGTGAGGGCAGTGGTGACAATCTTGTCGAGCACCATTTTTCAGCACCCTACACAATCACAGTCAATACAGGCTAGAGCGTTTCACATTTAGACGGAACCATACCCTGAGTTTTTCAGGTAGTTTGCACATTCATTTGGTGAAAACGTGCTGATGAGTTTTCCGACGTATCGCCAAGCTTCTTCAGTGGTTCTTTTTTGCGCCATCCTCATCCAGTGTTTGATCTTTGCAAAGGTCTGTTCGATTGGATTGAGATCTGTCGAATAGGGCGGTAGGAACCACAGACGCGCTCCCGCCGCCTTGATGGCGTCGCGCACTGCCTTTGATTTGTGACTGCCCAGATTATCCATGATGACAATGTCACCGGGCTTGAGTGTTGGCACCAGAACTTGATCGACATAGGCGCGGAACCAATCCCCATTCATCGGGCCGTCAATGACACATGGTGCGGTCATCTGATCGCAGCGCAGAGCGACGAGGAATGTCATTGCTTTCCAGTGTCCGTGGGGTGCAAAGCCACGCAACCGATGCCCTTTTTGAGCCCATCCCCGAAGGGGAGCCATATTGGTCTTGATCCAGGTTTCGTCAATGAATACGAGCTTTTTGGGATCAAGCTTATCCATGAACTTCTTCCAGCGTCGGCGCTTGCGAGCAACGTCGGCGCGGCTCTGTTCAATCCCGAACAGTGTTTTTTTTGAAGCTCAATCCTTTGCGGCGTAGAAAAACCCATACAGTATTGTGGGAAACAACGACACCACGCGCAGCAAGAATATCCTTTAGTCCATGCAACGTGAGATGCGGTGTGCGCTCGATCTGATCCAGAATGAAGGCGCGATGTGCATCAAGGACAGGTTTGCGATGCCCGCCGACCTTGCCGGGTTCAACAGAACCGGTCTCGCGATAAAGTTTGTGCCATTTGATCACCGAAGAAGTTGCTACTTTGAAGCGTGCAGCGACAACACGGGCAGTTTCTCCAGCAATCAGGGCATTAACAGCGCGTTCGCGCAGGTCAACAGAATAAGGCTTGGTCATCTATGCTGGCCTCCAATCCCAGCACAAAGCTTGAATCAGAAATCGCCCAAAAAGGGAATCCCTTCGACTCAATCAAACCGTGAACCGCTCTAGACGTCCATGTCGAGGGAATAACCCGCCGCCCGAACGGTTCGGATGGGATCGGGCTTACCATTCTGACGCAGCATTTTTCGCAAACGACCAATATGCACATCCACCGTGCGCAAGTCGATATCCATGTCGTGAGCCCAAACGCGCTCCAGCAATTGATCGCGGCTCCAGACACGGCCTGGTCGGCTAATAAAGACGGATAGGAGCCGAAATTCGGTCGGCCCGAGCTTGATTGGTTTGCCGTCGCGAAAGGCTTTGTGCTGTTCTGAATCCAGCATAATGTCAGCATAATTAAGAACTTCACCGGAACCGACAGGATTGCTTCTGCGGATCATTGCGCGCGCGCGCGCCATCAGTTCCTTGACTGAATAAGGTTTCACAATGAAATCGTCTGCTCCGGTATCCAGACCGCGCACCCTGTCGCTTTCCTCCCCCCGTGCGGTCAGCATCATGATGGGGATAGCGCGGGTCTTACCGGACCGCTTAAGACGACGACAGACTTCGATGCCCGATAATTCTGGTAGCATCCAGTCCAGCACGATCAGGTCCGGGTTGGATTCCTCTGCCAGCAGCAGGCCTTCTTCTCCATCCATTGCAACAAGAGTGTTAAAACCTTCTTTCTCAAAATTGAATCGCAAAAGCTCGACCTGAGAGGCCTCGTCCTCAACGATCAGGACTTTGAGATCCGATAAAGAGGCTGCCATGGTCAGTTCCCATCTACTCCAAGATCAGCTGTCATTTGACTTGTCACATCGCGTTTGGTCCGATCGTCTTCTGGCATCGCACCAGTCACGACATAGTGGACCTGTTCAGCAACTGCGGTGGTGTGGTCACCCATGCGTTCAATGTTTTTAGCTATGAAAAGCAAATGCATGCAGGGCGTGATATTGCGGGGATCTTCCATCATGTAGGTCAGTAATTCGCGAAACAGCGTATTGTGCAACTGGTCGACTTCTTCGTCGCGGGCGATCAGTTCGTCGGCCATCTTCACATCTTTTGCAATGTAGGCATCCAGAACGTCGTGCACCATGCGCTCGACGGCTTTGCCCATGCGTTTGAGCGTTTTTTCCGCAGTTCCAACCCTCACGGAGTCGCTCAACGCCATGGTGCGTTTGGCGATATTCTTCGAATAATCACCGATACGTTCAAGGTTTGAGGAAACTTTCATGGCACAGATGACATTGCGAAGGTCACTGGCCATGGGTTGGCGCAATGCAAGAATCTTCAGCGCAAGATCATCGATCTCGGATTCTTTAGCATCTATTGCCTTATCGGCCTGGCGAACCTTCTGCGCCAGTTCTTCATCGCGGGAGATCAACGCGTTGATTGATTTCATGATTTGATCTTCGACCAATCCGCCCATTTCAAGAATGAGGCTTTCAACCTGCGACAGGTCTTGATCGAAGCTTTTTACGATATGTGCGTTTTCCATGGATGGCTCTCCAATCAACCGATACGGCCGGTGATATAGTTTTGGGTTCGCTCTTCCTTAGGAGCTGCAAAGATTTGCTCGGTCGTTCCAAACTCCACAAGTTCACCCAAATGAAAAAACGCAGTCTTCTGGCTCACCCGAGCGGCCTGCTGCATGGAGTGGGTGACGATGACAATTGTGTATTTTTCACGCAGTTCATCTATCAGGGTTTCAACGGTGGCAGTCGCGATCGGATCGAGGGCGGAACAGGGTTCGTCCATCAAAATGACCTTGGGTTGCACAGCGATGGCGCGTGCAATGCACAATCTTTGCTGCTGCCCACCGGACAATCCAGTGCCAGGTTGTGCCAGGCGATCCTTGACCTCTTCCCAAAGGCCAGCCCTGCGCAGACTTGTTTCGACAACTTCTTCCATGTCCGCCTTGTTTTGGACCATGCCATGAATCTTTGGACCATATGCAACGTTGTCGAAGATTGATTTGGGAAAAGGGTTTGGTTTTTGAAAGACCATGCCAACCTTCTGTCGCAGCGCAACCACATCGACTTCAGGGGCGTAGATTTCCTGCCCGGCCAGCTTGATCGAACCTTCTACACGACAGGTCGGGATCACGTCATTCATCCGGTTGAAACAGCGCAACAGCGTGCTTTTTCCGCAGCCAGATGGTCCGATAAAGGCCGTGACGGCGTATTCATCTATTTTCACGTCTACATCAATGATGGCCTGCTTTTCGCCATAGAAGACCTGAGCCTTATTAACGTCAATGACAGGGCCTGATTGTTTTGAATTTGGCACGGCGAGTCCTGAATCTATGTCTGAGTGCATGTTCATATCTTTACCAACGGATTTCCAAGCGACGGCGCAAAATTATAGCAATCAGGTTCATGATCACCAGGAATATCAGCAATACCAGTATTGCTGCGGAAGTCTTTTCCAGAAACCCCCGTTCGGGACTGTCGGCCCAAAGGAAGATTTGTACCGGGAGGGCGGTTGCGGCTTCGGTGATGCCGCCGGGCACATCCACGATAAAAGCGACCATGCCAATCATCAACAACGGTGCGGTTTCGCCAAGGGCTTGCGCCATACCGATGATAGATCCCGTGAGCATCCCCGGCATTGCCAATGGCACAACATGGTGAAAGGTGGTTTGCACTTTGCTCGCACCGAGGCCAAATGCTGCTTCGCGAATGGAAGGTGGAACAGCCCGCAGTGACGCGCGTGACGCAATAATAATTGTTGGAAGGGTCATCAGGGCCAGGACCATCCCGCCCACTAGAGGGGTTGAGCGAGGCAGGCCAAACACGTTCAAAAAGATCGCCAGTCCCAGCAACCCAAACACAATGGATGGTACTGCTGCCAAATTATTGATGTTGACCTCGATGAGGCGGTTAATACGACCCTTG
>JBPCWM010000056.1:0-23025 GCA_051009515.1 Rhizobiaceae bacterium
CCTGTCCGACAAATCGGCATTTGAAATCTGATCATGCCATTTGGCCAGAACCCCATCCAGCGGCATGCTGATCTTGAATATGCGACCCGGATTCAGGGCCGACATGATCTCAATGGTTTTTGCCCGAAATTCATCCTCCGAGACTTCCGCACGAGCGGCCAGCGCATCCGCAACGCCCAATTCGTCGAGCTTTGCGGCGTATCTGTCGTAAGAAAGGTTCGTGGTCAACTCAATGATTCCCTGGTCCACCAGGGTGGAAATCATATCGCGCCGCCCCTGAAGGTCCTGCAGATATGCATCAATCTCGGTGGCACCAAGAACCAGTGTGAAGCGGTTCTGATTGCCTCTTGAAAGCTGCATATGCACACGCGAGGGATCCTGTGTCTTTGGTGCGTAACCCGTATAGAATGAGGGTTCATACCAGTAGAACCAGATCCCCGGCGCATCAAAGGATCCATCCCATTTAACACCGCTTTTGGCGGCAGCCAGACTGCTCTGGCCCGCCATAATGAGGGCGGCCAGAACAAGTGTTGCTAGGAGTTTGCTGGTGATTTTCAGAGCGGTCATTTCAACACCTCATCAAGTGAAACAGTCTCAGGCAATTCCGGACGCTTCTCGTCCAGGCGAGCCAACGCCGGCAGATTTGCCACATCTTCAGAGCCGATAAAGGGGCGCGCCTGGAATACCCAAAGTTTTCCATCAGCAAATCCATACTCGATATCCCAGGGCCGCGCTTCATCAGCAGCATTGGTTGCTGCTTCGAAATTTTCACGAATTTTCTGCGCAGCCTTGACCAGCTGATCTATTTCGCTTTCGCTCAGCACGTATTCAGAGCCAGTTGCAGGAACTACTTCCGTTCCACCCTCAGCAGTCAACAATCGTCGTGTCGGCGATTTGAACATGGTTACAAGTTCAAGGTCTCCACCCGGTGACCACAATAGGGTCTCAGTGGGCGTGCCATCAACAGCTCCACCGACACCTTCAGATGTAGCCATCAAAATCGCTTCAGAATTGTTTGTATTGATGTCTGCGGTAATGGCCACACCCGATTTTTCAGACGGAATGGATTCCAGAATAATAATCGATGGCAGCACCCATTCAGGATCATCGATCAGGGTTTGCCGCCAGGAGAAGGAGCGATAGCGAAATGGTGAAGCCCACACCTGCTTGATCCCATTATAGATCTCATCAAGTGTCAGCAGGTTGAAAATTGTCAGGTTGAGACCCGCACCGTTGAAATTCTCCAAATCCTCAACATTGGTGTCACTGCGGACAAATGTACCAACCGTCTTTGTTGGATCATTTGGATCCATCAAACCAGCAGCTTTCAGTTCTGCGACAATCTCCGCCTGCAAAGTTTCATCCATTGGAGATTGCGTGATGGATTCACCAATCACATCCAGACGCGGCTTGATCCATTCAGATAAATCTTTTTCCCCCATTCCACCGGGGATCATCTTGCCGAAGAATTCATCATAAGTCGCACGCACAAATTCAGGCAAGGGTTGTCCAGCCTTTGCTATACCCTTTCCTTCAAGTTCCTTGGGGACTGAAACAACGGCGTTTTGATAGTGTTTGTGATAGACGCCGAAGGGAAGAACTACTCCACGCGCCACATTGTCCGGAAACAGGTTTTTGAGTTCGCCAAGAAACGCTGCCTTGGGGCCGCTGAGCTTGCCAGAATCCTTACGCCGGACTTCAGTCAGATTAACCGGACTTGTCGCCGTCAAAACCAATTGATCCTTGACAATATGGAGCTTGCCGGATCCTCCGCCACCTGACAGATCTCCGTCATCTTCCCTTTCCAGATTACCGGCATATTCGAGATAGACATCCTGTTCCAACTTGTTCATGTCCAGAACATCCTTGAGGATGACGCGCCCCCCGGGGGTTACAATGTAAAGCACATCCTTACCGGCCAGCGACTCCACAGCAGCAAAGGGTTCCGTTGCCGACACGGCATTGGGGATACCCAGTGCCCGAGCCAGGAGCTGAACATGACTGACCACATTGCCTTCGCCTTGGGTGATGATCCCGGCAGTCGGCTGAAGATCTTCAGGTGTTGCTTCAAGCGCAACCAGTTCCGATCTGGAATAGGTGCCACTCTCAGGGTTGAGAAGCATTGGTCCAACAGCCAGCCCGGGATTCAACGCACGCAGTCCGCCGGTGATTGATTTTCCGGCAACTTCATTGCGCACATCGCCACGGCCTGTGGCCAGATCTGTGACCATCTGATGGGTATCGGCAAACAGCAATAAAGGCGACCCGCGTAAAATATCATCCGGCAAGCGAACGATTTCGGGCATCAGATGAACCCACTGTGCCCAGACCTCTGAAAAAGCAAGTACAGTGGTATTTTGCGCCCATTCAACAACGCGTTCGGCCTGCTCCATCCGCTTTTCCAGCTCGGCGCGTGGCAAACTGCCCTGCTCATTCATCAACCGGTCCAAATTGGCTGCAGCAGCTGTGCGCTCCCGTCCCGACAACAATCCAACGCCATAGGAACCATCAACCAACGCACGCATCATTGCGATGGCGGTGCCGACATTCAGTTGGTCCCCTTCCAGCAAGCGCGCACCTTCACTTTGCATCACGGTGGAAGCAATCACGTTGAGATCAATCGCGCGACGGCGATCATCTGCATGGACAAGACCGGCAGCCACGAATTCACGCGACATGCGCATTAGGTTTCCAAGGCTTGCCATGATTTGAACACCTTCGGACTGCGAGGCCTTGGCCAAATGATCCAAAAGGCCCTTGCGGAACTGTTCGTTCTCAATCGCCGCCACATCCTCATCAAGTGCACTCACATCCAGCGCCGTCAGAACTGTGATTTCGTTGATAAGTTCCTCAGTCATCTTCTTGGCTTTGGCACCAGCGCGATTATCGCGATAATCCGCCAGCAAGGGAATCAACGAGGCTGAGACCTGGTTGTGAACAGCGTCGCGCAGAGGTTTGAATGACCTGTCCACGCCCTGAATGCGTGAAGCCATATTGCGCACTTCCTGCATCTTGCCAAAACCACCCCTGGCAAAATGCCGTTTTTGCAATTCATAGGCCAGCAGGTAATGTCGGAAGTCGTTATAGTCTTCGAGTGTCAGGAATCGATTGTAGAATTCGCGCTGCGCGACGACTTCATACTCAGCGCCGGACAAACCGCCATATTGGCGCATTTCGGATAATTTATTCTTTGGCACCGTATCGATGATGTAGCGTTCCATAATATAGCCACGCACCAGATCGATATGGTTTTCAATGCGATCCCATTCGTGCAAATCGCGGGAAAAAATATTGGCGACATAGACACCATCTTTTTCAAGGTCCTTGCCCCAATCTGCCTTGAATGCGGCACAGAATTTGGTTTTTTCACCACAAATATTTCGAATGCCACCAGACTTTGTCAGGACGGGTGCGCTGCGACCATCGGTGCAAACACAGGTATTGGCCCCAAATGGACCTTTGACTTTCTGCTGGATTGTCCTCCAGGACCTGTCGAGGCGCGATTTTTCGTCATCCGACAGTTTGCGCGCCTCAAAGGCGCTCCCAGCCTGAATTGACAATACCAAGCCGATAACTGCTGCCATGCAGCCCAAGGTAAACGCTTTGATCCGATGCATCTTGTTTAAAAACCCCTACCGTTCTTTTTTCAATTATAGCCGTTTATAGCCGTTGGGCACGCCAAAACCACACATAAATATACGTATTGTATTAGCGCTCCGGGTTCCACTTCATTTTGTCGCTGGCGACTCGCAGACGTTGCTTGGTTCACAAATTGTCTTAAAAAATGTCGACTGCCGCGCATGTCCATGCGTTCCTGCCCTGAATGCGCCGCGTTACTGCGACTTTGAGGCCATGGCAATCATGATGAAAGCCCAACCTGAGAACAGGAAATTAATACCAACGAGCGTCCCGATTGCCCATAGGGCCGACGACGGCATTCCGGTGAGCAAAAGGATTCCCAGGATAATGGCTGCGATACCGCTGATAATAATCCACAACCGCCCTTCGTCCTTTTCGAGTCCAAACCCGACAAAGGACTTCACCAGACCTTCACCGATAAACATGATTGCAATCAGCACCGTAAGTCCGATCAGGCCTGAAAGCGGCAAAAACGCCAGCCAACCGCCTATCAGAACGTAAAGAAGGCCGATCAGCAGGCTCCAGAAAAAACCACCCCAATCGCGTGCATAAAACGCATGCACCACGCTGGCGATGCCGCCGATCAGGATCATCCAGCCAAGAAATATCTTGGCGGTAATCGTCATGAAAAGTGGAAATGCGATTGATATCAAACCAAGAATCATCATTGCGATCCCAAGTGCGATAAACCAGCCGCTCTTTTCTGCAATCGTTTGTTTCAGTTCATCCATGTTCTTTCCCCAGTGGTTTGAATCGGTATTGCCAACACCAAAACAACCACCAATCAACCATCATGTCCAGCGTAACGAGCTGGTCGTGGCCCCGATTCCAGCTTCCTGCTGGCAGGCGCTGCGTTAACCATGCCAACCACAATGAGTCGCGTGAACGTAACGTTTCGTTAATACTTGTGGCTGGAACATTGGGCATTACACTATGGCAGGTCGCAAAACGCTACGGGTAGAACTGGATGAACTGCGCAAGGAAGTTGCGGAGTTGCGCAACTCCCGTGCCGAAATACGTCCGCCAAGCCGAAATCATCAGGCAGGTGCTGAAAAAAGTTCATCCAAAACAGACGCCGACCTACCCAAGGAAATGCCTGTTTCAGCGAACGCTGATCACGACCTGAAGCACATAGAATCGGCGATCAAGGGCCTCACCGAGGCCGGTGAGAAGGAAATTGAAAAGAATCCGCTTCTCGCGGTCGGTCTGGCGTTTTTGTTGGGGCTGCTGATCGGCAGAACAACGCGATAACAGGAGTGCATCATGAGCACAGTCACGAGAAATCTAAAACTCCTTTGGCGCTCGGAGCAAATTCTGGCCGATGCAAAGATTGGGCTTCTCACACGCAAGCTTGTTCTTGGTATTATTGCCGGTATTGCCTGCCTGTTCGCTCTGGGCATGTTCAACATTGCGTTGTTCTTTGCGTTTGAATCAGAAGTTGGGCGAACCTGGGCCGGATTGATCGTAAGCGGTTTGAATGTTGTGGCCGCAATTGTGCTGGCCCTTATCGCTCAAAACCTGAAGCCAGCACCTGAAGAAGAAATGGTACGTGAAGTGCGTGATATTGCCCTTGCCGAACTCGGTTCCGAGGTAGAGGATGTACAAGCCAAGCTCCATCAGCTTCGCGACGATGTAGAATCAGCTCGTGATGGAATCACAAAATTTGTAAACCGGCCAATGGATGTATTTTCGCCTGCCGTGATCGGCGCGGCAGTGACCACAATTTCCAAATTGGTCAAAAACAGCAAAAGCTAGCCACGTTCTTGGCGACAAGAGCATAAAGCGCACAGGATCATGGCATGACCACATCTGCGTTGCAAAAATCAGCCTGGATATCCGTGATTGGTGTCGCAGCATTGGTGACGTTGATTTATGGCAGGGGATTTTTAGTGCCAATCGTGCTGGCTGTCCTGCTTTATGGCCTTTTGACATTTGCCATCACGAAAATTGAGCATCTTGGGGCACCAACATGGTTGGCCACGGTGGTCTCCGTCGGCCTGGGGCTTGTCGCCGTGATTGTGATGGGGGCGATTGTTGAAAGTCAGTTTGGAGCGCTGAACGAAGCCTGGCCACAATACCTTCAAAGGTTCGACCTCTTGCTGCTGCAGATATCAGCCCTGACCGGGCCGGAATTCGTTGAAACAATAAAGGATTCAGCCTCCCGGCTTGATATTGGCGGGCTGGTTTCTCAATTGGCCAGTTCAACCAGTTCGGTATTTAATGAAGTCATATTGATCTGTCTCTATACCGGGTTTCTGCTCGCAGAACGGGGTATTGTGGTTGAGAAAATCGAGCATCTTGTTCCCAACAAACAAGCACAGCAAAAGCTCGAGAAAAGCGTTTCTTCCATAGCACGAGGGGTCCGCAGATATCTGTCGATAAAAGCGACCGTGAGCGCCATGACCGGAATTTTGACCTTTGTCGTGGCGCGCTATTACGAGGTTCACTTTGCCGAACTCACGGGCCTCTTAGCCTTTTTGCTCAACTTCATACCGGTTATCGGGTCTGCAGTAGCTGTCGTAATCCCGTTTGTGCTGGCCATCCTGCAATTCGACACTTTGGGTCCGACTCTTCAGATAGCGGGCCTACTCATTCTAATTCAGGCCGTGGTAGGAAACGTCATTGAGCCCAAACTGATGGGACGCAATCTGAATCTAAGCCCGTTTATAGTGATTGTTGCACTGACGTTCTGGTCCACTATTTGGGGCATCGCAGGTGCTTTCCTAAGTGTTCCCATAACTGCTTCAGTCGTGATCGTTTGTCGCGACATTAAATCATTGCGATGGATTGCAATCTTGTTGTCTGTCGATGGAGTTCCTGAAGTCTCAGAAGAAAAAACCAAGCCTTCAAAACCGAGGTTTATTTGGCCATTTTCCAAGAGTGGAGAAAGTGAAAAGGTCAAACTGCTGCGCGAGGAACTTGAGGCCATGAAACAAGAAAAGGCAAGGGAGACGAAGGCGGCAGCAGCAGCGAAGGTGGCGCAAGAAGCAAAAAAGTCAAACACCAAGCCTTCTACAGCAAAGAAGGCAACTGCCTCAAAACGAAGTTCCACCCGTCGGGGCACTCAACAAGATAAACCAAATGCATCGCGTCGAGCGGCACGGCAAACAAAACGACCAACTACCGCCAAACCACGAGGCGCTTAGTTTCATGCGCCAGATACTCGATACCGTGATCAAGGTAATCAGCGAAACTGCAAGCCCGCTCAGGAACTGGTTTGAAAACCTGGACCTTGCTCAATTGTTGTTTGTGGCGTTGCTGATAGGCGGGGTTTACCTTTTTAGAAAACAGTTGACCGGTCTGTTGATGCGCTTGGTGTTGTCCACTGCAAACGCCATACGGCTGGAAGTGCCTGAGAAAGTTCAACAACAAATTTCTCCAGCTGTTCAGGCACTGTTGTTTTCGTTGACATTGCTTCTTGCACTGGAGGCACTGGAACTCCCGGCTATTCTGGAAGCCACAGGCGAAAATCTTCTGACTTCCGTCGCGGTGGCTGCGGTTTTTGTGGCCATATACGGAACCACCGGATTGTTGGAAGGCGTTTTGAGCAAATACAGAAGCGCCACAACAGAGCTTCAGGTGGACTGGACCATCCGCATCGCCAAGGCCGCTGTCGTTTTGCTGGGAACAAGCGCCGTGCTGAGGATATGGTCGATTGACCTCGGTCCCGTCCTCACAGGCATGGGCGTATTGGGAGCAGCTGTGGCGCTGGCTGCTCAGGATGCTTTCAAGAATCTGTTGGCCGGGTTCACCAATTTGAGTGAAAAGCGGTTCCAGGTTGGTGACTGGATCAGAATAGACGGCAGAGTTGAAGGCGTGGTGGAAAGAATGGAATTTCGTTCGACGCTGGTGCGCCGTTTCGACAGAGCACCGGTGCATGTTCCCAACGCAGACCTCGCCAACAATATCCTTACTAACTTCAGTCGCATGCCACATCGGCGAATCTATTGGAGCGTAGGTCTCTTGTACTCAACGACAACTGAGCAATTGCGGCAGATCAGTGCGGAAGTTGAGACCTACCTGCGCCAATCTCCGGAATTTGTCACAAACGACGACATTCCGCTTTATGTCCGCATCGACGAATTGGGGCCGTCTTCAGTCAATTTGCTGGTCTATTGTTTCACCCAATCCCCTGTCTATGCCGACTACCTTGCGGCCAAGGAAGCGCTGGTAGTGGCCATCAGGACAGCTGTTGAGAATTCTGGCACGTCGTTTGCCTATCCCAGCCAATCAATCTATGTCGAGAAATCCGCACCTGATCTTCCACAGGTACAGGCGAAACCAGTTTCTGCTTGAAACAAAGGAGTGTGATTTGTGGAGACCTGGCTGGTCAATCATCCGAATTGATTGCATCAACAATCGAGAGTTGTATCGTGTTCCCACTGTGTCAGTTGATGGCTGTATTGATCCCATTCGCGGGTACGCAATTTGACATAGGCTTTTGAAAACTCGGTGCCCATTGCTCCGCAAAGGACCTTGTCCTTCTCCAACATGCGTAAAGCATCCAGTATGTTAAAGGGCAATTTCTTGGCCCCTCTTGCCTTGTGCCCTTCCGTATACATATCGATGTCCAATCGCTTGCCCGGATCGATTTTGCGGTCGATCCCGTCAAGGCCTGCAGCCAGCAGAACGGCCTGAAGCAAATAAGGATTTGCCGCTCCGTCGGCTAGCCTGAACTCCAGCCGTCCGGCGTCGGGTATACGCACCATGTGCGTGCGGTTGTTACCACCATAACTTACTGATGAAGGGGACCATGTTGCTCCTGACAAGGTCGCGGGTGCGTTGATACGTTTGTAGCTGTTGACAGTCGGATTTGTGATCGCACACATCGCGGCCCCATGTTGCATCAGTCCACCGAGAAAATGATAAGCCAGTTGGGAGAGACCTAACTCACCGTTGGGGTCGTCAAACACACATCTCCTTCCGTCCAAGGTCCAAACCGAATGATGGACATGACAACCATTGCCTGTCAGGTTACTGAACGGTTTGGGCATGAAGGTGGCGCGCAGACCATGTTTTTCTGCAACCGCTTTTACCATGAATTTGAAAAAGGCATGGCGGTCAGCAGTTTGCAGACAATCGCCAAAATCCCAATTGATTTCAAACTGGCCGTTGGCATCTTCGTGGTCGTTTTGGTAAGGCCCCCAGCCAAGCTCAAGCATGATCGAACAGATCTCGGAAATGACATCATAGCGGCGCAACAGTGCCGACTGATCATAACAGGGTTTTTCCTGGATATCCCGGTCGTCCGAGATCGCTGTACCATCGCTGTTGATAAGATGGAATTCCGGCTCCACCCCGGACATCATTTTCAAACCGGATTGCGCTGCGGTTTGATTGAGAGATTTGAGAACGTTTCGAGGCGCCTGCGCAACTGCTTCTCCATCCATCCAGGGATCACCAGCAACCCAGGCCACTTCGGGTTTCCATGGCAGCTGAATCGCACTACCAGGATCAGGCATGACAAACATGTCTGGATGAGCAGGTGTCATATCCAGCCAACTGGCAAACCCGGCAAACCCAGCACCACTTTTCTGCATATCACCAACGGCCGAGGCGGGAACAAGCTTTGCGCGCTGAACACCAAACAAGTCGGTAAAATTGAACAGGAAAAACTTGATTTCCTTGTCAGAGGCGAATTTCTCAAGATCTTCGGTCATAGGCTGTTTCCCTTCTAAAAACTCTGTTCTGTACCAGGAATCCAATTGGTCCCCGCAAGCGGCACACCGGCCATTGCCGCAGCCTCAATGGTCAAGGCGCACAGGTCCTCAGGTTCCAGATTCAAGACGTGATTTTTACCGCAGGCCCGTGCAATCGTCTGTGTTTCAAGAGTCAGAACGCTAAGATAATTGGCCAGTCCCCGTCCCGCCGCAATCGGGTCCAGACGGGCAGCAAGTTGCGGGTCCTGGGTGGTGATACCGGCTGGATCCAGTCCTTCGTGCCAATCGTCATAAGCACCTGCAGTGGTGCCAAGCTTTTGATATTCTCCTTCAAGTGCAGGATCATTGTCACCCAGCGCAATCAGGGCCGCAGTTCCTATCGATACGGCGTCGGCGCCCAAAGCCAATGCCTTTGCGACATCGGCCCCCGTGCGGATGCCACCAGACAGGACAAGTTGCACCTCGCGATGCATATCAAGGTCCTGAAGCGCTTTTACTGCAGGCCGAATACATGCCAGCGTTGGCTGCCCCACATGCTCAATAAACACGTCCTGAGTTGCGGCCGTTCCCCCCTGCATACCGTCAAGCACTACCACATCAGCCCCTGCCTTCACGGCCAGCGTCGTATCGAAATAGGGGCGTGCACCACCAATCTTGACATAGATTGGAACGCGCCAGCCGGTAATCTCCCGTAGTTCAAGGATTTTGATTTCCAGATCGTCAGGGCCCGTCCAGTCTGGATGTCGACAGGCTGACCGCTGGTCAATTCCTTTAGGCAACGTGCGCATATCGGCTACACGTTCGCTGATTTTCTGTCCAAGTAACATGCCACCCCCTCCGGGCTTTGCACCCTGCCCGACGACAATTTCGATGGCGTCAGCCTTGCGCAGATCGTCAGGATTCATGCCGTATCTGGATGGCAGATATTGATAGACCAATTTATCTGAATGCTGTCTTTCTTCAGCCGTCATACCGCCATCGCCGGTTGTGGTAGACGTTCCACTGGCACTTGCTCCACGCCCAAGCGCCTCCTTTGCCGGTCCCGACAAGGCGCCGAAACTCATTCCTGCAATGGTGATCGGAATGTCCAGCTCGATCGGATTCTTTGCAAATCGACCGCCCAGAGTCACGGACGTATCACACCGCTCACGATACCCTTCCAGCGGATAGCGCGACATGGAAGCTCCAAGAAACAACAAGTCATCAAAGTGCGGCACACGTCGCTTTGCGCCACCCCCACGGATGTCATAAATACCAGTCGCTGCGGCCCGGCGAATGTAAGAATTCGTATAGTCGTCGAAGGTCCAGGGCTTGACAGGATGGGTTGGTGGGGTTTGATCCATCAATATTTCCCCGCGTTATCAATGTGAAAATTGTAGAGATTTCGCGCCGATCCATAGCGCCGGAATTCCTCCGGCTTCGCATCCGCATCAGCCCGTGAGAGCAGGTCAGTCAACACTTCCAGATGTTCCGGCCGCATCTCTTTTTCGATGCAGTCTGCACCAAGCGACTTGACCGACCCACGAACGAAAATTTTGGCTTCGTAAAGACTGTCACCCAGGGCTTCACCTGCATCACCAAGTACAACCAGATTTCCTGCCTGGGCCATAAAAGCACTCATGTGACCTATATTGCCGTGAACCACGATATCCGCACCCTTCAATGATATACCACAGCGGCTGGAGGCGTTGCCCTTGATTACCAATAGTCCACCATGGGCAGTGGCCCCTGCATATTGGCTTGCATCACCATCGATGACGACTTCACCTGACATCATGTTTTCAGCAACGCCCGGACCAGCGGACCCAGTGACATGCACTTTGGCCAACTGATTCATTCCAGCGCAATAATACCCCGTGGACCCTCGAACAGTCACCTGCACAGACGCGTTCAGTCCAACTGCAATGGCGTGACTACCACGTGCATTTACCAGTTCGAATCCGGTATTTGTCCCTTCTGCGGCGGCTGTAGTTTGCAAAATGGCATTGACTTTACGCAAACCCAGCGATTCCAGATCGAGTTTCTGCATGGTTCAATGCTCCCAGAAATAAACGGTTGCCGGTTCCGGTTCCCAAACACGGGCGGTATCAATGTCTGGCAAATTGACCAGCGCGCGATATTCTGATCCGAAAGCCACATATTGCTCGGTTTCAGCAAGCACGGCGGGCTTGCATGCGATAGGGTCACGCAGGACGCCAAATCCGGTTTTGGTCCCCACGACAAACGTATAGAACCCATCCAGATCTTGAAGTCCGGCTTCAAGGGCCTCCCCGAGACTGGAGCCTTGGCGCATTTTCCAAGTCAGATAGGCTGCAGCAACTTCAGTGTCGTTTTCAGTTTTTACCTTCACACCCTGGCGAGCCAGTTTTCGGCGCAACGAGTTGTGATTGGACAGGGAACCATTGTGGACCAGGCACTGATCTGGTCCTGTTGAAAATGGATGTGCACCAAGCGTCGTGACAGCACTTTCTGTTGCCATTCGGGTATGTCCAATTCCATGCGTGCCCTGCAATTGAGGGATGTCAAATCGTTCGGCTACACTATTCGGCAACCCGACTTCCTTGTAAATTTCAATCGCATCACCCGAAGACATAACTCGAACACTCTCCATCTCGCGTATCTTTGCCGAAACCGTTTCAGCCTCTTCCTGCGGGCAGGAAATGATCGCGTGCGTATCAACGCGAATCACTTCGGCGTTCAAGACTTCTGATAAGCCCTTAAAATCAGAATTGGGGTCTGAGGACTGAATCGTAATTTTTGAAACCCCATCATTGCCACCGCGATAAACGGCAATCCCGGCACTGTCGGGTCCACGATCGCTCATGGTCACCAACATTTCGGTCAGGAGTTTACCTAGATTTGGTTCCAGGCTCCGGTCCTTCAGAAACAAACCAACAATTCCGCACATTGGCCCACCTTTCCTTGATCTCCCGAAAAACTAGCGAAATCGCAGGCATTGGCAAGAAAAGTTGTCTCTTGTGAACTTTTTATTCTCTCAATTAAAATTATCTGGATGATTTTTCCTGAGGGTAACAAATCACCGAGAGATAACGTGCTGGCAGCTCAACAAGAGTTTCCGGGCCGTGCGGGGCATCAGCGTCAAAAATCAAACTGTCGCCCGGATTCAAGAGATACGATTCGCTGCCATGCCTATATTCCACGACCCCGTCCAGCATGAACAAAAATTCCAGACCAACATGTTGGAACGTTGGAAACACATCTGATTCATGATTGAGGCAGATAAGATAGGGCTCCATGGTTACACCAGCTGATCCAGATATGTTTCCAAGCAATGAATATTGATGCCCGGCGCGCGTTCCGACTCGATCCGCATCAATGCCTTCACCAGCCTTCACATGCATGGCTTCACGGATTTCCTCATAACCCTTGAACAAGGTGGTAATGGGTACGCGCAGGGTTAGGGCAATGGACTGCAAGGTTTGCAGGGAAGGTGAGGTCTGACCATTTTCGATTTTGGATAACATGCCATTGGAAATCGCCATGTCTCTGGCGAGTTGTGAAATAGTGAGTCCTCTTTTATTTCTCAGGGCACGGACCTGACGACCCACCGCCGAACGGAGGTCCTTGTCACCAAACTCTGCTGTCTCATGTGGATCTTGTTGAAACTGTTCCGGCATTAACAAGTAATGTATCCAACTGCATACAGTTGGCAAATCATTTTGATCTAAACGGAGAACCCGCAGCAATCGTCCCAGTGGGCCAAAGTCCGGCAACGCACCAACAATCACTATGGGCCAGTCAGGTCAGGCTACCCATAACTGCGCATCCTCCAACAAAGTGGGATATTGATGTCAATTGCATACTCTTGCACGGACAAACGGTCCAACGCGACGAACAAAAGTTGCATACCGACTGCACAACTTGCATTGCACAAACCTGTGACGAATAGGGTCAAAGGCTTGGAATTCGCACTCACCCCGAACCTTGCAGACACATGTCTACTGAAACCTCAAACAAAACGAAGAACGATACTAATCTCGTCGATCTCGAGAATGGTTGAATTAAACGAAATATTCCAGTTCATCACCAAGCAGCAACTTCTCTGTGAACAGGCGCGATGTGCAAAAGCGGCCTTGCTACATCTGCCCTACTGACCTCAATTATTCGGCTTGTACCACGGTTTTGCGGGGCGCCAGTCTACGTCTTCCAAATTGTTGTCTTTTGCGAACTCATCCAACATCTCATTTTGGGCATTAAACCCAGGCCCCCATTCGCCTGATGTGATGAAATCACTCATTGGATTTGGAATACTTGGGTCAGGACCAGGTTGTGGAGTTGGGCCTGGAACTGCGCTGGCCCTGTCCGCCGAGACAGCCATTCGCTCAGTCACACCATCTTTGGTTACATTCCAGGTCATCATGTCACGTGCAATCGACAATGGGCCATCATAGGTTGAACGAATCCTAAGCATCAGTTCCTGGTGCGCCTCTTCCATTGTATGATAAGCCACTGCATGACCTGGGCTTATCTCACTCATGATCTTGCCGAAGGCCGGGCCGGATGTGTGAAATTCGCAGCACGCCCTCCATGCAAGTTGGGCAGGCTGACCGTAGTCATTCTTGAAGAACTCAGGACTTGCAAAAGCTTCGTGAATAACGAAATCTGCATTCTTGGCGTGCTCGGCAAACCATTTGTTCGGTGAGCTATCACCACCGAAAACCAGTTTCAATCCTGCATATTCTATCAAATAACTGACAGGTCCATCCCCAGTGTGAATGGCTGGAATAGACCGGACAACGATTTCGCCGTCATCATAGACGATCTCATTTTCCTGACGGTAATCAAACTCGTGAACAGTAATTTTACCTGGAATTGGCGTGATCTTGAACGAACGGGTTTGAAAGTCCCAATTGAACGCCCGCATGAATCCGTCGATTGCATAGGCGGTGCCCATTTCTGGAGTCTGGCCACTTGGTCCCCAAATTTCCAATGGAGTGGGTCGTCCAGACGTCCAACCTCCAGCCCATAGCCCATCCAGATCACCCCAGTGATCGGTATGCAGGTGACTGATGAATACCTTGGTCAGAAACTCCGAAGGGATCATCAATGCATTTAGGTTCCTCATGGAACCCGTTCCAATGTCGAAGATGAACTTTTCACCATTGCCAAACTCAAATAGAAAGCAGGCCGAAGCCTGTCCTCGACGCTGGTCAGGCATTCCCGTTCCGCAGGCGATAATGCGAACCTCTTCCTTGGCGAGCTTCTCGGTGCCTGGATAATAGACATACCGGTCTGGCGCCGTACCAGTTGGCGATTCAACGACGCCACCGGCAGCTTCTGCATTGGGAAGGATGGAAACATTGTTTTGCCCAGCGTACCATCCAACAGCAAATACAGCTGATATGAGCAGTCCCGCTCCAATAAACCGTTTCATTTTCATCCTCCAGAATATTACCTGAGCAAAAACTCTATCTTCTGTGTGGGAAGTTGTCCATTATGATATACGGTTACGTCTAGTTGTTGCCAGCAATTCAATAAGCTACTGATGACTTATGACACAGAACGACCAAATTCGCCCTAAATCGAAGAAGCGCGTGAGCAAGCAGGATTGGCTGGATGCTGCACTTGATCTCCTTCAGAAGGGAGGCATAGAGGCCGTCCGGGTCGAACGACTTGCCGACCAGCTCAACGTAGCAAAAAGCGGTTTCTATTACCATTTCCGCGACAGAAATGACCTGCACGACCGTCTCCTTGATCATTGGCTACTTCTCGATGGCTTGCCACTTTCAGAGGAGCAACGTTTTGAAGCGACATCAGCGTCGGAACGACTCGCGACAGTGGCCGAAGTTGTCGACCGGGCCGACTTGAGCCGCTATGATTTCGCGATTCGCCAGTGGGCACGGCAAGACAAGAAAGTTAGCCGAATTTGGCGGAAAGAAATGAACAAGCGACTCACCCACATACTTCGTATCTTCAGCGACTTCGGCTTCACGGACGATCAACTCGAGATGCGGGCAAGAATGTTCGTTGCCTACCAGGTCTGCGAGCGTGAGCTGTTCCCCGATCTAACAGCAAAAGAGCGATCACGGTTGCGAAGACATCGATTGAAGCTATTGCTTACGAGCTGATGGCCATATCAGATTTGTGGACCCTTGATTGGAAGGGGCAAGGTCTTGTCCAAGAATGCATGGCCTTTGCCAATCAGTTTTGTGATACTTTCTGTGTGTTGCAATCGAATTGACAGCCCGTATTATATCGGTCGGTCACATGGGCATGCACATGGATACTCTTGAAATCACAGTCATTGTTACAGTTGTTGCGTTCGCTGTTGGCATCGTCTGTGCGTTGATAGCGATTTGGGAATCGCGGACAAGCCAGGGAGCAATTGCATGGGCGATAAGCCTCATCACCGTGCCCTTTCTTAGTGTTCCTCTTTATTTGGTTTTCGGGCGTCGCCGTTTTCGAGGATATGTTCGAGAAAGGCGAGTTGCGACAATTGAATCACGAGTCAGTCCCGACGTTGCAAAAAAATTTCTTCCAGGAAAATCGACGCTTTCTAGATTTGAAACTGGACAAATTCGAATGGCAGAGGCTTTGGCCGACTTGCCATTCACCAAAGGTAACGACATCCGTTTATTGATTGATGGGCGTGCAACTTTCGACGCCATCTTTGCAGCAATTGATCAAGCTGATTCCTATGTGCTCGTGCAGTTCTATATTGTGCGTGATGACGGACTGGGTAACGAGTTGGGTAAGCGTTTGATTGCAGCAGTCCGTCGAGGTGTTCGAACACACTTGCTGTACGATGAAATCGGATCGGGTTCCACCAGCAAGTCCTACTTCCAAAAATTGCGCGATGCCGGTGTGCGAGTGTCAGAATTTGGCTCCGCGCGAGGTCGATTTAATCGGTTCCAAATCAACTTCAGAAACCATCGCAAAATAGTGGTCGTGGACGGTCATGTCGGGTTCATAGGCGGCAGCAATGTCGGCGATGAATATCTGGGTCTCGATCCAAAATTCGGCAGCTGGCGCGATACACACGCGGAACTGCGTGGCCCCATCGTAATGGCAGCTCAGCTTACCTTCCAGGAGGACTGGGCATGGGCGACTGGCGACACACTAGACTTGGAGTGGATCCCAACTCGCACTGACGAGAGTGACCAAGTCGCACTGGTGCTTTCGACAGGCCCAGCAGATCAAAACGAAAGCTGTAGTCTCTTTTTCGTGCTGGCTATCAACGCAGCAGTCGATCGGGTCTGGATCGTGAGCCCCTATTTCGTACCTGACATCGATGTCATAACAGCACTCAAGCTGGCCGCATTGCGCGGCGTGGATGTTCGCATCATGGTCCCCGATAATCCGGATCACCTGATTGTCTGGCTCGCTGCATTTTCCTACTTCGAGGAACTGCGGGAAGACAACGTGCAGTTCTATCGTTACACCAAGGGATTTCTGCACCAGAAGGTAATGCTAATTGATCACAACGTTTCCGCCATCGGCACTGCAAATCTGGACAATCGATCCTTCAGGCTAAATTTCGAAATTACAACACTGGTCATTGATGAAGGTTTGGCAGCTCAAGTTGAGGAAATGCTGGAAAACGATTTCAGCAACTGCCGCGAATACAGTAAAAGCGAATACGATTCCAAACCATTTTGGTTCAAATTAGGTGTACGCATGTCTCGGCTCGCCTCTCCCGTTTTGTAGCAAACAGATGACAAGACACTAAAAAAGGCAGCGAGTTGATGAACATTGGGTGGAGACACCTCGTTAGCGAAACGCTGGTGAGCTTTAACAAGGATGATGGCTGGGCAATGGCCAGTCATGTTGCTCTGTCGATTATCATGGCTCTGTTTCCGTTCCTTATCTTTGCAACAGCTTTGGCGGGATTTCTTGGCAATGAAGACCATGCGGATCACATAATTGCAGTCGTATTTGACACTTGGCCTGACCAAATCGCACAACCAATTGCTTCAGAAATTCGCACGGTTCTTGGTCAGAACAATGTTGGCTTTTTGACCGCCGGCATTGGTTTTGCTCTTCTGTTTGCGTCCAACGGTGTGGAAGCCGTCCGCCTTGCTCTCAATCGAGCCTATGGCACTAATGAAAACCGTTCATTCTTGTATTGTCGGCTCCAGAGTCTTGTTTTTGTATTCTTGGGTGCCGTAGTGCTGCTTGTTTCGTCTTTTGGTGTGATCCTCACACCCTTCTTGGCTTCGTTCGCAGAGGAGATGGTTCCGGCTCTTGTCAGAATGCATGATACCGGGCTCTGGTTGTTACGCTATTCATTCTCTGCCACCGCTTTGACATTTGCCGTGTTTGCTTGTCACGTGTGGTTGCCCGCAGACAAGCGCTCGGTGTCAGAAGTATGGCCGGGAATTGCCGCCACACTTAGTGTCTGGGTAAGGGCTGCCATGATTTTCTCCAACTACATTGAACGATTTGCCGACTATGGTTCCACCTTTGCCGGTCTAGCCGGGATCATGACAGTGCAGATATTTCTATACCTGATGGCGGTCATTCTCATACTTGGTGGTGAGCTCAATGCCGCCCTGTCAAAGCACATTTGATGGCAGCAAAAATTTGCCTATCCGCACTCAACGAGATCGGGCACGGGATGATGGGGAAACATCCCGACCTGACAACCCATTATTGCAACCTGTCGATACATTTTTGCACGGCCGTCTATAAATATATTGAAGCTTCTGGTGATGTGGATTAAGGGAAAAATGACCTGAATTGAACAGACAGAGCTCTTACCATTTGGGCCTTCAGAAGCCAGCGATGGATCGCACAATTGCACTAGAGGCCAAAGCACCAGGCCTTCCAGAACAACACACCGCGAGGAACACCACTGGCATCTGGATCGCATGGGATGGAATCACATCCCGACAGCGACAATTGCAATTCCGCAATCTAGCCGCATAATAACATCAAACCAATGGGCGAACTCATCACCAAACTCTGCGGACATTTATTCCAAAAATCCGGAGTGCGTTATAGAAAAGGTGGTGTGAATTGTCGCAAGGGCAAGGAAAATGTAGCCATGGCAAATTCTCCCGCTGAGTCTGAAACCGCTGACGCTTCATCTGGCTGGTTTCGCACGTTGATTTCTATACCTGTTTTGATCGGCCTGCTTTATTTTGGCAGGGACTTCTTGATCCCGATTTCCATAACATTGCTGCTGTTCATTTTGACAACAGCATTGGTAGATAGGATTGACACCGCAAAATTTGGTCAATGGACCCCTCCGCGCTGGTTGGCACGGATTATGGGCATTGCCATTGTGCTGGCTGGGTTTGCCGTCATTGCAATGATTCTGTCTGATGAGGGGGAAAAGATTTCTGATGCCTTGCCAAAATACTCCGATCGCATCGACGATCTTGCGGAACGATTGCAAGGATTGCTCGGGGCAAAGTTGGTGGAAACAATACAAAAAGCCATTGCCGAAATGGATTTTGGATCTTGGTTGTCGAGCATTGCTTCTGGTGTAAGTGGTCTGCTTGCCACGTTCTCTCTCGTGATGCTGTACTTGATCTTTCTGATTAGTGAACGGCAGGCGTTTGCTGAAAAACTACCCCAAATGGCCGCTAGTGAAGCAGGTGCAGCACGAATTGAAAAAATGGTTCACTCCATATCAACTGGTGTAAAGCAGTATATGTGGATCAACGCCGTAACCAGTGCAATGAGCGGGTTCGTTGCTTACGTGATTTTCACGCTGGTGGGCCTCGATTTTGCTGCTCTGTTGGCTTTGACCGTATTCTTCGTTGGCTTCATACCCAATATTGGCGCTTTTATTGGAATAGCTCTTCCCACACTGGTGGCGCTGCTGCAATTTGATACCTGGACGCCCATCCTGATCGTAGTGCTCGGATATGGAGCAGCCGACCAATTCATAGCCAATGTCATTCAACCGTCATTGCAAGGAAAGTCTCTTAATCTCAGCACGTTCATGGTCATGGTAAGTCTGTCATTTTGGAGTATGATTTGGGGAGGCGTTGGAGCTTTTCTTGCCGTGCCAATGACGGTAATTCTCATGATCGTTGCTTCAGAGATCCCATCTTTGAGGCCAATGGTCATTCTGTTTTCCGGAGATGGCAAACTTATGGATACCGAAAATCATAATTCCAACTAATTCTCCTGACCTGCCTCGTCCGTTTGGTCCGGACCGAGAAGGAGTGCAGCAACACCTTCGATCTCTTCACTCCAGCTAAACGAATGAGATCATTTTCCGCTGAGGTTCGAAGAAGACCTTCGACATTATTCCTGTTAGCGATTTTTGGATGAAAATCTGGGTCAAGTTCAACATGCGAATTGCACTGCTTGAACTAGTGGATCTTTCGACATGCAGACTTGATCAGACGTCTCAACCATTGGTGGGCTGGATCTTTGGTAAAACGTTCGTGCCAAATTTGTGAGACTGTGAAGGCAGGCGTCCGGAGTTGGTTTGGCAATGGCATCATTTGGAGTTCATCAGTCATAACCTGCTGGGCCAGAAGCTCGGGAACGGTGATTATCAAATCGGTCGGCGCGATTACCGCGCTAATGGTCATAAATTGCGTAACTCTGAGAGCGATCGTCCGTTTAAGGCCATGTTCTTGCAACACGTTGTCAATCCGGCCACCGCCGGTACCGGTAATGCTTAGCAGGGCGTGCGCGGAAGTCGCATAGCTTTCGAGGTCAATACCGTTTTTGATCAATGGATGTCCTTTTCGCATCAGGCAGACCTGACGGTCTTCAAACAACGACTGAGCGGCAACATTGTAGAGAGTTGGACCGTCTTCAACGACGCCGAAGCCGAGTGAAATTGTCCCCTCACACATTTCCGAAATACCTGTCGCTGAGAGATTTTCCATGTCGATCTGGATCCGAGGTGCGACATTGAATATTTGGGCGAGAACCGGTGGCATGATCATCTGCGCGATATAATCTGGGGCCATAATGCGGAAATGATCTCGCGCACCGGATGGATCAAACGCTTGCGGTTTGAAGACATGGGCGACCTGAACCAGCGCATCCTGAACAGGCGTGCGAAGCGTTTCTCCGCGTGGCGTCAAAACCATTCCCCGGCCCGAGCGTACAAGTAGTGGATCCTTTATTGTATGCTGCAGGCGTTTAAGCGCTCGGCTCATGGCCGGTTGAGAGAGATTGGCGAGTTCTGCGGCTTTGGTCACACTTTCCGTTCTCAACAAGGCATCAAGAGCCTTGAGAAGGTTGAGGTCAATATTCGATACATTACCATCATGCATGCTTTTTATATAAAACATGCATTAGAGTAATTCAATGATCACTCCTAGATTTGGTCCACCGCATTCACATCAATCAAGGAGAAACACTCATGTTTGTAATTTCAGGTGTAACTGGAAACACAGGCTCCATTGCCGCTCAAACCCTTATCGATCAAGGCCAATCTGTTCGCGTCATTGTCCGCTCTGAAGAAAAGGGCAAGCTGTGGAAAGCCAAGGGAGCCGACGTCGCTGTCGCAGACATCACGAATATCGACGATATGATCAAGGCACTTGAAGGAGCCAACGGGGCTTATTTCCTACTCCCACCGGATCTCGCAAATGAAGATTTTCTTGGTGAAAGTCTCAAGCGCGCAGAAGCTATTGTTGAAGCTGCAAGGGCAGCACGTCTGCCCCATGCCGTCATCCTTTCGTCAGTCGGCGCGCAACACAGAGAAAAGGTCGGCCCGATTTCAACGATCGGCCATATGGAGAGATTGTTCGTCGCAGCAAAGATACCTCTGAGTGCTGTTCGACCCGCCTACTTTCTTGAGAATATCAACGAACTGATGCCAGCAGTTCTTCATGAGGGCATTTATCCCAGCATGATTTTGCCGCTGGATCACAAGATCGATATGGTAACAACAAAGGACATTGGAGCGACGGTTGCCGATCTATTGTTAAATCTGCCCGCCGTTCCACACCGGGTAGTTGAGCTCAAAGGTGCAGAACAATATTCCGCTGAAGACATTGCTGATGCGTTTTCAAGATCGCTGGGGCGGCAAATCACTCCGGTTTCGGTGCCACAGGAGGCTTGGATCGATACATTTAAACAAGCTGGCCTTTCTCAGCAATCGGCTGAAACCATGGCGGAGATGCACGAGAACATAAACAATGGACGCATCGAATTTTTGGACCCGAATGCCAAACGGGGCCGTATCGATTTAACCAGCTACATCGAGGCGCTGGTTGCATAGATCTACAGAGCACGAGTGGCTCCGCTTTTATGAGAAAGCGGGGCTGACTCACCGACCAATCCGTACGAAGATACGATGTCCGGGCGTCAGTTGAAACTGTTTCCTACAGAGTCTGAGCCTAAATTGGTTTGGGTATGGAGTTTCTAACCCATAACGGCCGTCAAGTGAGATATGATACTTCCAACGGGACGAGTTCAAGGTCAGATGCGAGATAGTGCCCAAGGCTGCAAAGGGTACGGAAAGGTCGTGCGCATTCGTTATCAGTCAAGCCGAACCTTATCCAAGTGCTGAAAGGAATTGGATTGACATTTCGACACTGTGAACCATGGGAGAGCCTCTCTTCGCGTTGCTTATTGACGAGTGATGCTGGCCTTGCCGCCACGTAATAGAAACTTTTGAACCTTGCCCGTAGCCGTCTTTGGCAATTCGTTCACCATGCTTACCCATTTTGGTGTTTTGAAATGAGCCAGATTGTCCCGCACATGTAATTTGAGCTCTTCCTCAGATACACCAGCACCATCTTTCAAGATAACGAAAGCATGAGGTGCCTCGCCCCACTTTTCATGAGGCATACCAACGACAGCAACTTCTAAAACTGCAGGGTGATGCAACAGGCAACCCTCGACTTCCACGGACGAGATATTCTCACCACCGCTGATTATGACGTCCTTAAAACGATCCCTGATTTCGATATAGCCATCGGAATGAACCACCGCTGCATCACCAGAATAAAACCATCCGTCTTTGATTGCAGCATCAGTTGATTGCGGATCGTTGTAATACCCCTTCATCACGACGTTGCCTCGCACTGTGATTTCACCAAGAGTTTCCCCATCGTGAGGTACTTCGTTGCCCTCTTCGTCAACAATTCGAAGCTCACCGGAGCTGACAAGCTCAACTCCCTGTCGCGATTTTAAATTTGCCAACTCGCTGCCAGATAAAGTTTGGTGCTCAGGAAGTGGTTCGCAGAATGCGATCAATGGTGCAGTTTCTGTAAGTCCATAGACGTGAGTGAGTTCCCAGCCCAATTCACGCTCAACCAGTTCGATTGTGGCCGCTGCAGGTGGAGCACCGGCCGTGAACAGTCTTACGCCACGAGGAGCACCTTTCCGAAGTTCATCTGATGCGCTTGCGATACCAATCAGCACTGTGGGCGCCGCACAAAACATTGTGATGTTTTCACGTTTGACTAGGTCATAGATCATAGCTGGCTCGACCTTTCTAAGACAAACATGTGTCATACCACGCGCCGTATTGATCCAGGTAAAGGTCCAACCATTGGCGTGGAACATCGGCAAAGTCCACAAATAGCGATCGGCTGGTGTCAGATGGTGATGTGCCAAAGTACCCATCACATTCATAAATGCATTGCGGTGAGTGATCATCACGCCCTTGGGGCGGGCTGTCGTACCGCTGGTATAGTTGATCGTCAGCAAATCATTTTCCGCGATTTCTGTTGCCGCAAATTCCGCGTTGTGGGTAGCCAGCAATTCTTCGTACTTGCTCCAGCCTTCCTTTTCGCCTTCCAGAGCCACAAAATGGGTGACGGTGTTCAACTGGTCA
>JBPCWM010000057.1:0-2988 GCA_051009515.1 Rhizobiaceae bacterium
AGTTTGGCCTGTTCCAACGCAGGACTAGTTGCTTCGAGCTTTTCAAAATCAGGCGCAGCAAAATAGGCAGATATCGCCCTTACATCTTCGCCAGGCAGCTTTAGAACCCCATCCTTGATGCGTTCAAATTCCGCTTCAATGTCATTTTTTAGTTCCTCAAGTCCGGTTTCGTGAACCAAAATCTTAATACGTGCTTTGTATTTATTGTCGCGGCGTCCATAGAGATTGTACACTCGCAATATGGCCTCACAATAGGACAACATGTCTTCTTCTGGCAGCCAATCACGGATCAGTTTGCCGATCATGGGCGTGCGGCCCAGCCCTCCACCGACATAAACCCGCAGGCCCAAATTGCCCCCGTCATTTTTGCGAACTTCCAGGCCAATGTCATGAAACTGCATTGCAGCCCTGTCATTGGGGGACCCAATCACTGCAATTTTGAACTTGCGTGGCAAAAAGAGGAACTCGGGATGTATCGTAGACCATTGACGCAGAATTTCAGCATAGGGCCTTGGATCAGCAATTTCATCGGAAGAAGCTCCGGCAAAGTGATCCGCAGTGACGTTCCTTATGCAGTTTCCGGACGTCTGGATCGCATGCATCTCGACGGATGCGAGATCTTCGAGAATGTCGGGAATGTCCGCGAGCTTCGGCCAGTTGAATTGTATGTTTTGCCGGGTGGTGAAGTGCCCGTAGTCCCGGTCATACTTGCGCGCGATATGGGCGAGCATACGCATCTGGACTGAATTCAAGGTGCCATAGGGGATGGCGACGCGCAGCATATAGGCGTGCAGTTGCAGGTAAACACCGTTTTGCAAGCGGAGTGGCTTGAAATTGTCTTCCGACAATTCACCCGAAACCCGACGGTTCACCTGATCGCGAAACTGCGCCACCCGAGCGTGCACAAATTCACGGTCGAATTCATCATAACGATACATTTCATTCTTCCTGTTTCACAAATAGCAGTCCGGCCTGCAGGTGCGGATTCATGCCACCCTGACGCCCGTATCCGCTTCCTTGCCGGTATCCAGTCGCACTGTCGGTCCAGCAGCACGAATGCGTTCGCGAAATTTTGCAGGCGTAACCATACCGCTTCTAACAAGAACATCGATTTCGTAGGGCTCCACTACAAGATTTTCAGCATCAGCCCGGGCTGCAGCATCAGCTCCAATTTGCCGTTCATCTTCTGTGAGGAAAGCCTTGGCTGCCTCAACTGATTTGACCCAGCGCCCATTGGTGCCGAGCCAGACGGCTTCGCCATCGAGCAAATTGTTTGCTGTAAATGCGACAGGATTTTTGAGTTGAGTCATGATGCAAGTCCTTCATTGGAAGTTGAGTAATGTTGGGCACAAATGGGCTCGCACCGATCCAGCTGGATCGATGCAACTGCTTCACCGATGACGATGAGTGCGGCTGCGTCGGTGGTCTTTTCGTCAGTAAGAATTTTCAGATCGGCCAATGTGCCGACAAATCGGCGGGCATCTTGGCGTCCGATGTTTTCAAGAACTGCAACCGGTGTATCTGTTGCAAGACCAGCCTGGCCCAATCGAACCGCTGTTTGGCGCGCAACAGTGCGCCCCATGTACACCGTGATAGTTGCTCCGCTGAGAGCTAGCTCGGCCCAATCGGGCAAGTGCTCACCGTTCAGGTCATGCCCCGTGGTGAAAACGACAGACGACGCTGTGCCACGCAGGGTAAGAGGAATCTCTGCCTCAGCTGCACCCGCAAGTGCGGATGTTACACCAGGAATCACCTGGTAGTTAATATCATTTGCGCGCAGTGCCGCAATCTCTTCCCCTGCCCGTCCAAAGATCATGGGATCGCCGGATTTCAATCGCACAACGCATAGTCCCTGGCGGACTTTTTCAACCATCAACGAGTTGATCTGGTCCTGGGATTTAATATGGCATCCCTTGCGTTTTCCGACTGGTATAATTTCAGCGTCACGGCGGCTCATGCGCACAATTTCTAATGGAACCAGGGCGTCATGCATGACCACGTCTGCATTTTGAAGAACACGATGCGCGCGCAAGGTCAGCAAATCTTCAGCGCCCGGGCCGGCTCCGATCAGTGCTACATTCCCATAACCATGGTGGTCCCTTTCCAGCAGATCACGTGTCGCAGCGCAGGCAGCCCCCAAATCCCCTCGCAACACGTTTTGGGCAGGCTCTCCATCAAAAAAATATTCCCAAAACAAGCGCCTGTGTCTGGCCTGACCAATCCTCTCTGCAACGGTTGAACGAAAGGCCTGGGCAAACCGTGCCAATGCTCCGGTGTTTGGGTGCAGGAGCTTTTCGATTGTACCCTTGATCCTGCGGGCGAGAACCGGCGCTGTACCATTGGTAGAAACGGCAACCACCACCGGAGAGCGATTGACAATGGAAGGTGTGATGAAATCGCACAAATGCGGTCGATCAACTGCATTGACCGGAACCCCAACCATTCGGGCAGCTTCAACGGCCAGCCTATCGGCCTCTTCATTTTCCTGCGCAGTAAAGACAAGAGCCGCATCAGCAAAGTCTTCAAATGTAAATTCACGCGCGAAATACTCGGCATTGGCAAAAGTAATGGCCTGCGTCATCGAGTTGCTCACTACTGGAGCGACAACTTCCAAACGCGCATTGGTTTCGCTCAACAGCCGCACTTTCGCCGCAGCCTCATCACCACCTCCAACAATAACCACGCGCCGTTCGGCGACATTGAAGAAGGCTGGGAAGACGTCCAGCCCATTTTTTGGTTCTGTATGGAAATCTGACATCTGGCATCTTGTACGTGCGGTAGACATTGAAACAAAACCTGTGCGTATTGGTCCACCCAACATAAGAATTTGTAGTCAGGATCGGCAGGAACCGGTTTTCAAAGTTTTTAAAAGATCGGAACTTTGTTTCTGCCAATTCACAAATTGTGAGAATGGCGATCATTTTTTTCTGCTGCGGGCCAGTTGCTGAGCCCTCTGCCAGTTCCGTTGCGTTGAACGCGGGCCTTGGG
>JBPCWM010000058.1:0-2795 GCA_051009515.1 Rhizobiaceae bacterium
ACCTGTGGAAGTCCTGGGCAGTCAACGCAACAGGCAGGCTGTTGGTTGCCCTGTCCAGTGCTTGCTGAATGTCTTTGCGAAGCTGGCCACGAATATCCAGCGCAAGTGCAGCCTTCAAATGGTTGGCCGCTTCCTCACGTGGTGTTAATGTGCCTTGCATGGCCGGGCTCCCTTCAAGCTCTGGTCATCAAGGCGGGTTCTGCTGCAAACAGGCTCGCCTTTTCTCTGCCCCTAATATACGTAATTTCCACAGTTCTTCAACAGTTTTCCCTAACATGCCCACACATTACCAACACACGACAACAACGGGATAGTAGACCAGAACCCTTACAGCATGGGCAGTCTCTAATGATTATGGGACTTTAGCGCATATGGGCAGAACACCCGCATCATAACATTGCAAAACGGTGCCGACCTGCTGTGGATTGAATCCGAACGCCCCAATGTTGAGCAGGTTGCCGTCATGGTGGACCGTATCAAGGAAGTCCACCCGGACGCCAAACTGGTTTACAACAATTCACCCTCCTCCAACTGGACGCTGAATTTCCGTCAACAGGTGTTCGATGAATGGGTAGCGGCTGGACGAGACACATCTGACTATCTGCGCGAAGAGCTAATGGATGTCGGATATGACGACAGTGAACTGGCGTTGGAAGCAGATGAAAAAATTCGCACATTCCAATCCGATGCTGCAGCCCGTGCAGGTGTCTTTCATCATCTGATCACCCTGCCAACGTACCACACTGCGGCCCTGTCCACGGACAATCTTTCCAAGGAATATTTCGGAGAGGCTGGTATGCTGGGCTATGTCAAGTCGGTGCAACGGAAAGAAATTCGTCAAGGCATCGCCTGCGTCAAACACCAGAACATGGCCGGCTCGGATATTGGTGATGATCACAAAGAATATTTTGCTGGCGACGCTGCTCTCAAGGCCTCGGGAAAAGACAACACAATGAACCAGTTTGGTTAGAACCAGCAGAAGCTGCCCGCCACTCTCCACTCGCTCACTGCCTCATGAGCAGGCGGTGAGCGGCGGGCCGAATTTCTTGCCTGTGGCGAATCCGTTCTATGACAGGCCGTGCCGCCATTGGCGATAAACGGCAGCAGCCTGTTGCGGTGCCACAATCGGGGTGGAATTTCCAAAAACATCCGCTTCCGCACCCGGCAACCACTGATCAGGCAGATCACGAAAGCGCAAGCGCATCGGTGTACTCATACCTTCACCAAAGGCGATGCACTCACGATTTGACAGCGATGAGATAAAGGAAACCGTGCTGGCGGAAGACGACGAAATCGCCCGGCGAATGATTTCCTGATCAAAATCATTGGTCAGTCGCAACGAAAACACGGTTGAACATTGCGACAAAATCGTCGGATCCAGTTCTGAAGGTCGCTGTGAAATAATGGCCATGAACGCCCCATACTTACGCCCCTCTTTGGCAATGCGCGCAATGGCACGGCGGGTTGGCTCAAAGCCATCTTTACCCGCAGGCACATAGCGATGGGCTTCTTCGCAGACAACCAGAACCTTCAGATTGCCCTTCGCAGCAATGGCCAGTTCAAAAGACAAACGACACAATACGGAGGCGACTGCGTTGACAACCTCGGCAGGCATGCCGGCCATCTGGATAATAGTTGTTTTGGAATCATCGCCGGGCAAGCTGAAAATGTGACCGATCACATTTTGCGCAATGTCTTCGATAGTGCGGTGGCGAAACATGAATGCGTATCGCGCATCGTTACAATGTGCATTGATACGAGCCTTCAACGATTTGAGAATTGATCGGTCATAGCGGGTTTCCAGCAACCCCATCTCTTCATCTATTTCAGCCAGTAGATCGGCCATGCGATAGGGAGCTGCCGTATCCGCGGTAACAACCGCAGAATCCGCATCCGGCCTTAGCTTGACCCTGTCTTCACCATCACGAAACTTGATTTTCGCTTCGGGAATGAACTCCCGCAACGCATCCACTTCCTCATGGACAATCGGCTTGCCGCGAAACAACACCTCAACATATTCTTCCAATTGGAACATCCAGAAAGGAATATCCATTGTCGATTGTTCAATCGTATTGGCATGGGGAAAAGCGCGGGTGTATTCATTGTGCGGATCCAGGATGATTGTCCGCATATCTGGCACCAGTTCCTGGGCAGCGTGAAGAAGCAGGGAAACAGACGCTGACTTTCCGCAACCCGTTGATCCCAGAACGGCAAAGTGTTTGGACAGCATGTCGGGAATATCGACCACGGCCGGGATTTTTTCGTCTTGCGACAGGCTGCCGATATGTGCGTTGATTGTACCGGTTGCAGCATAGATCGAAGCCAGGTCAGAAGATATGATCGGATGCACAACTGAGCCAACACCCGGATAGGCTGATATGCCCTTTACGAATTTTTGCGATCCATCTGCATTGTCACGCACCTCACCCTGCATTTCCACGTGGAATCTGATTTGCGTGTTGCTTTCTGGCAAGAACTGGTCACCCTGCATATCCAAATCGCAAATCATGCCAACAATGCGGTTCGTACCAACCACAATGGACAGCATACCACCTACGGCCCAAGCCAAACCACTGGTAGAATCTACACATTCGCTATCCCCTTGCACAACGGCTTTGGTGCCATCACATGAAATGACATAGCCCTGGACTCGCGGCTCGACGCGATCGACCCATTCTCCTCTTTGCGCATTTCGCGCTGATATCTTGACAGGAGGCACAAAAGACATGGGCTTTGCGGCAATCGAGGCTTCTGGTTGCTGAACCGGAATTGGTGCAGTTTGCGGCGTGGGAACC
>JBPCWM010000059.1:0-3461 GCA_051009515.1 Rhizobiaceae bacterium
ATACCTTCCTCGTTTACAAGCCAGTTGAGGTTCTCAGCCGCTCCATAAGCTGTGTCTGCTGCTAATATCTCCGGATAAAGACCGAAAGTGTCACGGGTCCGCACGATCATCGTTCGCGTTGCACCGACTTCGGCTTGCCGGATTGAACGACTGGCTTCCACATCAACGATGATCGCGTGATCTGTGTCGATCAGATAATTGTCTGAATAAGCAAAGAATGCTGGACCTTTGAGTGCGCCCGTCCATTGCGAGGCCGGATCACTATGAGAAGTGAACTTCGGTTTGACCTCACTGGCCGCACCAAAAGCTGCATCATCCAGCACGTCCAGATATTCTTTCACGGCCCGTGGCACAGCGTCTGGATCAAGTGATGATGCGTCCCATTCTTCTTTCTGAGTTGAGTTCTGTTTGTTGGCATCTGCACGGATGATACTGGCATCAGTCGCAAAGACCTCGCCACCGACAAGCCCTTCTTTGATGCAGCGGGCAACCACACTTTCGAACAATTGTCGAAACAGATCGCTCTCACGAAACCGGCCATGGCGGTTCTTCGAGAAGGTCGACTGATCAGGAACGGGGTCGCCCAGATCAAGACGGCAGAACCAGCGATAGGCAAGGTTTAAATGGACCTCATCGCACAGCCGCCGTTCCGACCGGATGCCCATGATGTACCCAACGAGCAGCATCCTGATCATCAGCTCAGGATCAACCGACGGACGGCCAATATCACTGTAGAAAGGGCGAAGGTGAGACCGTATATCATCGAGATCAATAAACCGGTCTATCGACCTCAGCAGGTGACTTGATGGAACGTGATCTTCCAGGTTGAACTCATAAAACAGAGCCGATTGAAATTCCTGACGTGGTCCCAGCATCGCATCAATCTCCCAAATCAATGGAAAGACTGAATCAGTCAATAGCGACTACTTCATGACCGCCTTTTTCATCAAAATCAGCCCTAAGCTGTCAGTGAGAAACAGGTGTCACTCACAGTCTCTTACTGCTGAATACCGTTTTCGCAAAGCCTCTGGAGAAGCCCCAAACCAGTGGTAGCAGGCACGGGTGAAACCATCGTACAGATGGACCGAAAGCTGGTAATGCACTAGCAATCAAGTCGGACCAGTCAGATCAGGCTACCCACCGCCAAGTCGGTTGTTCATGGTTTGGGCTTTGCCTTATGAACGCGGGCATTCACAACACGAAGTTCAGGAGCGGTGAAAACTCTCCAGCAGTTAAGGCGTCCAATTTTGTCTTCTTTTTGGATTCAGGCATTTTGCAGTTCTTGCAGACCAGCTTTCTCGAGGCCCTCCATAAAGTGGGCGGAGATGTTGTCGGTTTGCATATAGAACTGGATGGCGGAACCCGGATTTTCAAGAAATCGGCGGTTTAGTTGTGCAGCTTTTGCCAGTTCCGACTTGGCGACTGTTTTCAGTCCTAGTTGACCGAGGGTGGAGGCTCGGATCATGGGCCCCCAGAACATGGTCGGCATTGCAAAATCTATCGCGTTTGATAGAGCGGCCTCATAGTCACCTTTTTGATAGTTGCGGGCAAATCTGGAGTAATTCAGCCAAGTCAGTTGCTCTGCCACAGCCGGATCCGGATCATGTGTCTGGAAACCCTCTTGCCCAGGGCAGAGGTTAACCGCATGCAGGAATTTCCCAAGCGCGGCCTGAACAAGGTCTCCATTCGCCGTTTCGAGAAGAACATCGGCGCTTTCAATTGCATCATCGAGATGGCCGAGATGAAGAGCTATCAGCGCGGTATTGAATTCCAGCTTGACTGAGCGCTTGTCGGCCAGACTGTTTGCTTTCTCTATCAGTCTCTGCGCCTTGTCGAGTTGACCAACCTGCGACTGGTAGCCAAACACAAGACGGTCGCTGCACAGGACTGCGTAATCACTGATCAGTTCTGAGTCGTCCGGCCATTTGGCGAGCGCAGCCTCAACCAGCAGAACGGCCTTAGAAAACGTGGCCTCAGAGGCGACTTCCTGGTAAAGCGCCAGTTGTGTGACAACATGATCTCGAAGAGTAGTTACATCTTCGGTCGATCTCACTCTGAATGTCGGCTTATAGCTTCCGGGTTCCAGCTCAATCACAACGTCTTCATATTTGCCTTCGGTCGTGTAATATATCGCCAGCGCCTTGCGTAGCCGCATTGCGGTCACTCGAACAACCGGGTCCTGAACACTGTTGAAGTCCGCACCCCGGCCATAGACTGCCCGGGCGATTACCGGCGCGGGAAGGGAGGCAAGAGGGTCTTCAAGAACGGATTCAACCAGATACCGCAGAAGCTTCTTGAGAGCCGGTGCCTCTTTGAAGTTGCGGGAATTTTCCACCGTTCCCAAGTGACGCAAAACCAGCGACTGGTGCTGCGTTCGCGTTACCAAGTCTTCTGAATCCTCCAATTGTACGTCCAATCCATGTCATTGCAATCAGATCAAGTTCCAACAATAGATGTGAATTCACTCTATGTATATTACATAGCGCAACATAGATCATTTTGCTACGATCGCTTCGTATACCCATTCGGCTGCAAATGAGTTCCGGAGAATGAGATGAAAACCTATTCCTTTGTTGCATTATGCACGTGTCTGGCGCTTCCGGTGAGCAGCGGCATCGGTCTGGCCGCTGATGAAAATGTGATGGAAAACGGCATCGACAAGTCCTGGATGCCTTGGGTTGATCCAGATAATCCTGATGTGATCGTGCTGGATCCGGAGAGTAACAAGGGCTGGCGAAAACGCCGCGATACCTCTGGCGATCCACAGCGCGAGGCTGGTGTTATCAATCCCCAGCGCTATTCCTATGGCGTTGGCACTCATGGTTTTCCGACCTACTACAACGCGCCGATGGCCTTCAATTCCGAAGACCTGAAGGCAAGCGGCATTGAGATCGCTTTTTTCGGATCCGCGCTAGACGCCCAGTATTTGCAGGGCGCGAAGTTTGCGGCAAACAAGATGCGTACCCTGACGGATGTCACGTTTTGGCCCACAGCCGCAGGTACCGATCCCTATCTGCGGGTGAACTATTTTGAGAACCTCAAGATCGCCGATTTCGGAAACGCAGCTGCCAACATCGCTCACAACCAGAAAACTTTAGAGGAAATAGCCACTGTAATTGGCGAAATACATGAAGGCGATGCCATCGGCTTCAGTGTTGGCGGGACCCACGCACAAATGTATGCCTGGATCATGGCGTTGGCCAAAGAGCACGGGCCAGGCAATTTCGCCATGTTCCATGTGGATGCACACTATGATGCACAGGCGCCGTCCAATGGCATCTTCTCTCACAATGGAGCGATGATCCGGGTTGGTGTTGATATGGGGCTGATCAAGGGCGAGGACGTGGTGTCATGGGGGCTTCGAAGCCCTGTACCAACAGCTGAAGAGCTGGAATGGATGCGCGAGAACAAGCACCGCTATTACACCGTGGCCCAACTCGATACGGAAGGATATGAGGCAG
>JBPCWM010000060.1:0-10654 GCA_051009515.1 Rhizobiaceae bacterium
CTTCAGAACCCTGAAGTGTCCGCGACAGTGAATCCACACCATTGTAAGTGTTGTCGGCAGCCCTGCGGAATTGATTTCGGATTTTACTTTCTTCCGCCGTCAACTTGGAGAATGCAGCACGGGTCTCTTCCCAATCAGCAGGAACCTGCGCAAGCAATTCATCCTTCTCTTTCTTGGCGTCGGCTATGCTTTGCTCAAGTCGTTGCTTGGCCGCATCTGTCGGTGCCCGTGTGAGGGCTGTTTCCCAGACACCAATTTCGCGATCCAGTGCGCGCGCATCACGCTGCAAGGCGCGAACCAGAGTGTGGATCGGACGGTAGGCCACGGCGGCTTCTTCAACCTTCTGCTCTGCGGCCTTGGCAGCGATCAGCAGTTCTCTGGTTTTTTCAACACCATCAAAGCCGGCAAGAAAGTCTTTGGCAACATTCTTTGGCAGGAAACTTGCGTCCAGCGAACGCGCAGTTTGTGTTGCGCTGACAAGTTTATCATCACCTGAAGTCAGCTTGTCGTGAATATATTCTTCCACGCAATATTGAATGCGTGGATTACGCGGTGGCGGTGCGGTTTCTGAAAGGAAGGACAAGCGGTTAGGCAGATAGTTCACCAATGGTGGATAATTGGCCACGATAATCAACGCTATCAACTGCAGAGAAATAAACGCGATCACGCCCTTGTACATGTCGATTGTCTTGACAATTGCAGGCGCCACCCCGCGCAGGTAAAATAGAGCAAAGCCAAATGGTGGCGTCAGAAATGACGTTTGAATATTCAAACCGATCATGACACCCAGCCAGACTGCCGTGATATTGGCCGACGGGTCGGCCAACAGAATTGGTGCGACGATCGGCACAACAACGACTGCGATTTCAATAAAATCAAGGAAAAAACCGAGAATAAAGATCACAGCCATGACAGTGATAAATTTCGACCAGAAGCCTCCAGGAATGCCTTCCAAGAAATGTTTGACCAGTTCCTCTCCGCCAAATGCCCGGAAAGCTGCAGTCAACATGGCAGCGCCAAGCAGGATAATAAAGACGAGCGATGTCGCTTTGGCCGTCTCGATCATCACTTCCTGCAAAGTATTCTCAATCTGGTAAGCGCGCCAGGCACTCCAGATCAAAGATGTGATCAAACCAAATGTGGCGACCACTGCAATTGCGATGCCGACAGCGTCAGAGGAATTTGTGATGTTCTTGATATTGGTATCAAAGCTCGAAATCACGACTCCAATGGCCAGCAGACAAGCCAGGGAAATCAGTGCCGGAGTGAAGGATCCCTTCTTGCCTTCGGTGAGACGATACCCCGCCATCAACAACGCACCGGCTGCTCCGATTGCACCTGCCTGATTGACCGTTGCAATACCGGAAATGATGGATCCCAGAACGAGGAAGATCAGAGTCAAAGGTGGAACCAGAGCAAGACCAAGCTTGAAAAAGAATTCAGCGTTGAAGGTTTTGTCGGAGCGCACTGGTGGCGCAACATGTGGTCGGATCATCGCGTAGATCAAAATGTATGCCATGTAGAGGCCTACCAGCACGAGGCCTGGAACCAATGCACCAAGGAACATTTCACCTGCGGAAGTCGACGTTACATCAAACGCCGACGGCATTGATAATTCACCAGTGGACTCCTTGTGCAATGCCTTGCGCGCAGTGGAAGCCTGATCGGTGGCCGATGCCAGCTGGTCAGCCAGAATGATGAGTACGATTGACGGTGGGATGATCTGACCCAGCGTGCCGGAAGCCGCGATTGTTCCGGTGGCAAGCGACTTGGAGTAATTGTTGCGCAGCATGGCTGGCAGGGAAATCAGTCCCATGGCGACAACGGTGGCGCCGACAATGCCGGTTGTAGCAGCCAAAAGTGCCCCAACAAAAACCACCGAAATACCAAGCCCGCCGGGCACCGGACCAAACAATTGTGCCATTGTGATCAACAGGTCTTCTGCAATCTTTGACCGCTGCAGCATGATTCCCATGAAAATAAACAGCGGGATGGCAATCAGTGTGTCTCGTTCCACCTCCCAATACACCCCACGCAGGTTCAGAACCCCGGCAGAGAGCCACTGGCCGCCATCACCCTGCGCGAAATAGGCCGCTGGATCACCAGCGAAGAGATATCCGCAAATCGTGGCGGCTGCGATCGACAGGATGGCCGATCCGGGCAACGCAAAGGCCACCGGATAGCCTGAACCCAGCGCCACCGCCATAAGCACGATCAGCAATGCAAGAAAGACGAGTTCCATTTGAGACTAACCCTGTTTGACCTAGTGTGACACGATTTCGCGATTGAGCCGTGTGCCTTCTTCCTCACGGTAATCGGCAACCGATTCCATTATGTATGAAACGAATTGAATGAGCATGGTGATGGCAAATACTACCAGGAACGAAGCCATGAGATATTTCACATACATCCCAAAACCAGATTGTGAAACTTCGAAATTGGTCACCGAACCATAGACAATTGCGCCTTTGCCATTGAGACAAAACACGATGATCGTCCAGCACAAAGCAATCCCCAAAAGAATGGAACTGATCGCGTTCAACAATCCCTTGGTCTTATTTTCCAGGCCGGCGTAAAAGACATCAACCCTCACGTGACCGTCTTCAAGAAGCGTATAGGCAGAGGCAAACAAGAACAGGGCGGCATACCAGAAGCGAACAAGATCCCCCATGAATGCCTGCTCGTATGAAAATACAAATCGGGTTATCACGATCGCCAGTTCGGCTATGACGATCAGAAGCGCCAACCAGTGAAAACCTAATGTCTTGGCCCGCAATCCAAATATCAGAGCAAGCACCATCAGAGGAATATGTACCCATGGACCACGAAATGCCGAACGGCCCAGATCGGTGGTCAACTGTTTACCAACCACATATTCCAGAAGCCCCTCTACGCGCAGAAATGAAATGATCATATCTGCAAGGCCAATAAACAACACTGCGAAAAAAGCCCAGCGCACGAGCATTGCGTTAAAGTCGGAGATCAATTTTGCATCCTGGCGCAAAGTCAGGCCTTCGGTATTCGATACCCGCCAGATCGCCAGTCCAATGAACAGCGGATAAGCAAGTACTTGCAACCAGCCAAGTGCCCCACCATTTCCGGCAAGCGTCTGCGCAACTCCCGGCCAGCCAAAGGAGTGAGTGAGAATATTGCTTACCATCCAGACGCAGAAATGGGCCAGAACGCCCCATCCAAATGCCCTGACCACGAATTTTGTCGTGTCACGAGCACCGACATCAGTTGATGCAATCAATTTCCTGCCCCCTGTTCCTCTCCCAACCACCGCATCACAACGACTGGTGGTAACAAAAAAGAACGGGACCGAAGCCCCGTTCTCTTATTCAACTTATACCGATCGGATCAGATGTCCAGCACGCGGTTGCGCTGTCCAACATAGGCGATCTCCGCTTTGGCGCGCCAACCGGCGATTTCACGCATGGATGTCTGATAGCTTTCATCAATACGTGCGGCCAGGTCGGAGTGAGCACGTGTTTCTTCAAACACAGCTGCAGCGGCTTCACCGAATGCATCCCAGACATCGTCGTTAAATTCACGAGTCTGAACACCGTTTTCATTGACCATCTTGGCAAGATACTCACCGTTCTTGGCGATGGCTTCTTCCGGCTGGGCTGCATTTTCTTCATTACATGCAGCAGTGATGACATGCTGTTCCCACTTGGACAGTCCATCCCACCAGGCTTTGTTCATGCCAAATGCAAGTCCACCACCTGGCTCGTGCATGCCGGCTGTGTAGTAGAATTTTGCGGCTTCATAAAACTTCATGAAGTAGTCATTGAACGGGCCGACCCACTCGGTTGCGTCAACAGCACCGGAGACGAGGTTTTCATAAATCTGACCACCGGGAAGCGAGACAGGAGAGGCGCCAAGCTTGGCCATTACGTCGCCACCAAGCCCAGGAATACGCATTTTCAGACCTTTGAGGTCGTCAGCAGAATTGATTTCCTTGTTGAACCAGCCGCCAGCCTGTGCGCCTGTGCCACCGCAGGAGATGGCCTTCAGGCCAAATTCGCCAGACAATTCGTCCCAGAGTTCCTGGCCGCCCTTGAACTTGATCCAGGCGTTCCACTCTGGAGTTGTCATGCCGAATGGTACGGAAGTGTAATAGGCAAAACCGGGATGCTTGCCCTTCCAGTAATAGTCGGCAGCGATATAGGCGTTGGAGTTGCCGTTGCGCACTTCGTCGAATGAGTCGAAAGCACCCACACGCTCACCAGCGGCAAAATATTTTGACACCAGCTTGCCATCGGAAATTTCTGTAATGCGCTGCGCCAGACGCTGCGCGGAAATGCCCAGTCCTGGGAAGTCGCGTGGCCATGTGGACACGATTGTTACTTCTTTGATGCCCTGCGACAGAGCTGGCGTTGCAAGAGCTGCCGCGCCTACTGAACCGGCAACACCGGCTTTCTTGATAAATGAACGTCTATCCATCGATATAGATCTCCCAATTCGTTCGTACTAAAAGCCCCCTCCGGAAAATCCGAAAAGGACAACTGAATATGCCACCCTGACTTTACACCACGCCATGAAGTCCCGCACAATTGAGTACTTCTACGTAGGGGCAGATCAGGATCTGATAGACCCGGAGCCAACTCCGGGTTCTGCATCATAGAGTTACAGAGGATATCGCGTTGAATTTCAAGACAAAACTTCTGGGTGTGGCGGTATTGCCGGTCATTTTGATATCTCTGGCCTCCTTTTGGGTCATTCGTGGGCAATCTCAAACACTGTTCCAGACTCAGTTGCAGACAGTGGAAACGCGCACCATGTCAGCGCGACGTGCAGAACTTGAAAAGATGAACCAGCTTGCGCTCAACGCCATTCAGGGCCTTTACGAGGACACGGCGCTGCCAGAAGACATCGCAAAACAGCGCGCCCGAAAGATGCTACATGACATGGCCTATGGCGAAGATGGATATTTTTTCGTTTATGATGAGCAGGGAAAAAACATAGTGCACCCGCGCTTGCCGGAACTGGTAGGTAAAAACTGGTGGGACTTGCAAGATCCCAATGGCGATTATGTTATTCGCAATCTCATATCTGTCGCCAAGGCAGGGGGCGGCTTTCATGAGTATGTCTGGAACAAGCCGTCTACCGGCGAGCTGGCCAACAAGGTTGGTCACGCTGTATTTCTGGACAAATGGAAGTGGATGATCGGAACCGGGCTTTATACGGATGATGTGGAGGCGGAAGTCGCTGCCATGCGCGGAACTCTGGAAGCCTCGATTGACCGCACCACCACTGTGTTGCTGATATTGTCGGCTGCCGGTGTGTTGCTCGCCGCGCTGTTTACATGGTCAATCAGACTCTCTGAGCAGAGATTTGCCAATCAGCGGCTCAAGGAACTGACCCACCGCATCGTTGAAGTGCAGGAGGATGAGCGCAAGCGGGTATCAACGGAATTGCACGACGGTATCTCGCAACTGCTGGTCTCGGCCCGCTATGGGTTGGACCAGGCCATGGCCAAGGCTGGTGCTAGCACCCCGGCCAGGGCAGCCTTACTCAAATCCATGTCCACTATTGAAAGCGCAATTGCCGAAGTGCGTCGCATTTCCATGGCGCTGCGACCTTCCGTGCTGGATGACATGGGGCTGGCGGCAGCGGTTGCAAGTCTTGGCCGGGAATTTGAAGATAGCACTCAAATAAAAGTCCATACCGAAGTTGCTCGTCTGGAAAACCGGGTAACCTCAAATGTGCAAACTGCACTTTACCGGGTGGCCCAGGAAGCTCTTACAAATATCGCTAAACACTCCCACGCAGACAATGTCTGGATCACACTGCGACCCGGTCGCCAGACCGTGACACTAACGATTGAGGATGATGGAGAATTGCGCCAAGACATGGTGCCTGGCAGGTCTGGTGCGCGTTCATCGGATCGAAATCGTAGCCAGTTGCCACAAGGAAACCAGGGAACGGGACAGGGCATGGGATTACGGAACATGCGTGAGCGCATGGATGCATTCCAGGGCAGTCTAGACATCAAGAGTTCGCGTAAGGGCGGGCTTGTGGTTGAAGCGCGCGTACCAGTCAGTGCAGAATGGAAGAAAGCCCAAAACGACAATTCAGGACACAATGCCAAACATGCCGCCTGACAGCCCCGTTCGCCTTCTCATTGTTGATGATCACGAGCTCGTTCGTGATGGCATTCGTGCACGTCTTGAAGACGAAGCCGGAATTGAGATTGTTGGAGAGGCAGGCAACGGCCACGAAGCAGTTGGTCTTGCCGAACAATTGCAACCCGATTTATTAATGCTGGACATCAACATGCCGGAAATGAATGGCCTGGATGCTGTTGAAGAAATCAAGTCCCGCAAAATCAACTGCAACATATTGATGCTGTCACTGCATGACAATATTGAATATGTCCGGCGTGCAAAAGCTCTTGGCACGAATGGTTACCTGCTCAAGGACGTTTCTCAATCTGAAATGAGCAAGGCTATACGACTGGCAGCGCGGGGTGGATTTTATATCAGTGAGTCGCTTGCCGATTCCATTGGCGACACAAAGCAACCTGTGGACGCCTATAATTTGACCGATCGTGAGCGTGAAATCCTGATTGCCATCGCCAAAGGCAAACTGAACAAACAGATTGCCGGCGAATTGGATATTTCCGTTCGAACTGTTGAAAGTCATCGCAGTGCCATTCGTCAGAAGACCGGAGGAGGGAACGCCGCCAGCCTGACGCGCATTGCATCAGATTTGGGTTTGGCCTGATCAAATTGCCCCAAGCTGATTTTGGCGCTTCAAATTTGCCGGCAAAACCCTATATTGCATCAAACGTTGAGAGGTTGATCCCCGACGGGTAATGCTTGCATGAACAGGAATAAGGTCATGTCGAAACCAATTGTTGCTGTGACATCAGACTACAAGGATGTTGCTCCCTATATGTGGCATGCAGCACCGGCCCCCTATATTGATGCAACAACCCATGTTTCCGACGTGATTCCGATGATTGTGCCAAGCATCGGAGTGCATCTTGATTTGGACTCCCTTCTGGACCGTGTGGACGGTGTGCTGGTGACCGGTTCGCGCAGCAATGTTCATCCATCCAATTATGGCGAAAACCCATCGGAAGATCATGCGCCATTCGATGAAGCCCGCGATCAGACCACCCTGCCGCTCATCCAGCGCGCAGTTGAACGTGGTATTCCACTGCTTGCCATTTGTCGTGGCATCCAGGAACTCAACGTCGCCTTTGGTGGATCGCTCACGGCGGCGTTTCAGAAAAACCGAAATATTGAGGGGCATGGCTATCCATGGGAAGGAACCATGGACGAACGCTTTGCGCTGGCCCATGGTCTCAAGATCTCTGAAGGATCCTGTATTGCAGGTATTCTTCGCGAGCAAATTGAAGACAATTCCGTCCCGGTGAATTCGCTTCATACGCAGGCTTTAAATCAGCTTGGAAATCGCATCGTTGTCGAAGCTGTATCTGAAGATGGAACCATTGAAGCTGTGACAGTGGCCGATGCCCCGGGCTTTGTAATTGGCGTTCAGTGGCATCCTGAATACTGGGCCGCAACCGACGGGCCTTCGAACGCCATTTTGCGCGCCTTTGGAGATGCCGCACGTCAATATCTGGCGCAAAAAAGCGGTTTTCCGGTGGCAGCAGAATGAGTCACGACCATGAAAATGACCATGAAAATGAAAATGGCATGTCCCATCTTGATGAGATGGATGCACGGGTCAGGGCATTGGAAAGCATCTTGGTAGAAAAGGGCTATGTTGACAGCGCTGCTCTTGATGAAATTATCCAGACTTATGAAACCAATATCGGACCGCAAAATGGCGCCCATGTGGTTGCCAAAAGCTGGACGGAACCAGAGTTCGAAGAATGGTTGAAACGAGATGCAACCGCTGCAATCCATTCCCTTGGCTATACATCGAGGCAGGGCGAGCACATGATTGCTGTCTTCAATAGTGATGAGACTCATCATCTGGTGGTCTGCACTTTGTGCTCCTGCTATCCCTGGTCCATCCTGGGCCTGCCTCCAACCTGGTACAAATCACCGCCCTATCGGTCGAAAGCTGTGATTGATCCGCGGGGGGTGTTGTCAGATTTCGGGCTGGAGATTCCGGAAACCAAAGCCGTTGAGGTTCATGATTCAACGGCTGAAACACGCTACCTCGTGATTCCGCAACGCCCGGCCAACACTCAGGGCTGGAGCGCTGATGATCTTGCCCAACTGGTGACGCGTAACTCCATGATCGGGACCGCGCTTGCGGAGATACCACGATGAACGGAGGGGCTGATCTGGGCGGGATGCAGGGCTTCGGCCCAGTGAAGGAAGAGCCTGACGAGCCCAATTTTCATGCCGAATGGGAAGCTCGCTCCATGGCCCTCGTTGTGGCCCTTGGTGCATGTGGCAAATGGAATATTGACCAGTCACGCCATGCTCGCGAATCGTTACCACCAGCAGATTACCTGCGTTTTCCCTACTACAGGATCTGGATCGAGGGTGTCGAAAAATTACTGCTGGAAAAGGGCATGATCACTTCCCTGGAACTGCAGCAGGGCAAAAGCTCAACTGATCCCGTTGCTGTGCGCGGACGGTTGGAGGCCAATCAGGTTTGGCAGGCGCTACACTCACTGACAGGTGCCGCAGACCGAACGGAAGACAAAACACCACGGTTTTCTGTCGGCCAAGCCGTAGAAACGATCAACTCACACCCCGTTGGACACACGCGTCTGCCGCGGTATGCCCGCGGTCGAAATGGTGTGATTTCCAAAATGTTGGGCTATCATGTATTTCCCGACAAATCCGGTAATGGTTTGGGGGACAATCCAGAGTGGCTTTATCAGGTGCGATTTGCCGCCCAAGAGCTTTGGGGCGCGCAAGCCAATCCGCGCGACCATGTCACGCTGGATTTGTGGGAGCCACATTTTGTCACCTCCTGATCTTTCCGCTCTGCCTGGAATTGTCCTCGTGGATGATGAACCTGTTTTCAATGAGCCCTGGGAAGCTCAGGTCTTTGCGCTAACTGTTTCACTGCATGATAGAGGGATGTTCAGTTGGGCAGAATGGGCCGAAACGTTCTCGCGCGAAATTCATAGCGGGACCGAACAATCCTACTATCACCACTGGCTGGATGCATTGGAAATTTTGCTCGCCCGGAAGAATATCACCACTGCCGAAAAGATCGCACATCGTGAACAGGCCTGGCATGACGCGGCAGCCAAAACCCCCCACGGTGAACCAATAGAGCTGGGTTGATTGCCTTAGGATCACAATCTGTAGATCTCTGCTCGACTATACGGTTTTTGATCTAATTGTGCGTGCCGCGAATCAGGAAGCTTTCGCCTTTTGATACAAAATTGAATGCCCGCCGCACTCTGACAACAAGTCTCATCATCAGACCAATTGCCCCTCAGATCGTCCTGATATTTCTCATAAACCGCATAACCATGCAACTATATTAGTTGAAAGCCCACTTTTCTTTATGCCTAAAGTCCTCCCATCAAGACCTGCGACAACGACTTGAAAACGATTTTTGTCGAAGGATTGACCATGGAAAATACCTTATTGGCCAACACAACTTCCCTCCTGTCGCCAAACAGCAACCGGGATGACGGCGCCCACACTCAAGGCCAATCCATTCGTAAATTGAGACGTGAAAGGGGCCTGTCACAAATGGCCCTTGCCGATCTGTTGAACGTGTCTCAACCTGTTATTTCCTATTGGGAATCAGGTCTTGAACAAATGCCCCATCATCAACGGATGAAATTTGCAAGCCTGCTGAGCAATCGAAATGGTGAGCTTGATCCATTCTTGCGCAGGATTGTGCAGGAGGACAGTCATGCAAGTATATTCAGACTCGAGTTTTGCAATACGGGTGCAGATTCCTTCTGGCTTCATTTTTCAGATATTCTCTGCGAGAGCTTTCAAACAGCATCGTCTGAATTGCAGAACCAATGCAGTTCCAAATATTTCGATCCCTATTGGCGCGAATCCATACACGGTAGGGAGGGTGCAGATGAAAGAGTATTTTGTTGAGTTCGAACGCGATATGGTGGGCATTGGTGCGCTGAAAGACAGAGCCTCCTTTAGAGTTCGGTCGAAACAATGTGTGATGTGCCTGGACGGCAGTGATCGAATATCTGTTTCTCGGGCCACCATACTTGGGCCAGCCACTGGAACAGGTGTTGTTTTACGGCGTGCAACATTCCTCAGTGACATTGTAGATAACCGCTGGGGTGGAGCCTAAATCAGGACGGCTTTAGTATGTCGCGCGCAATATTGATCAAACGTTTATCACTGCCACGCGGGCCTATCAGACTGACGCCCAATGGCGCACCATACACTTCCGCAAGCGGCAGGGTGATTTGTGGCAACCCACTATTACCGGAGAGGCACAGCAGCATGAGCGCTTGCTCACGGAAGGCCTGCAATGTCTCTTCGCTTTCAGATTTCAGCGGCGCACAACTTGGCACTGTGGGCAGGACCAGCAGTCCATCACTGCCAATCATTTCCTCCAATTTGACCCGCATATGAAGGCGATCAGCCGTGGCCTTGTCAAATTCGTCTCTGGAAAGACCCGCTCAATATTCACAACGCTCATTTACACCCGGCCCAAGGTATGGCTTGCGGGAGGTGATACAGTCACCCAGAATTTGCCATGCATCATAGGCATGGAA
>JBPCWM010000061.1:0-3049 GCA_051009515.1 Rhizobiaceae bacterium
GCAGTAAGTTGTCGCCCAGCCGCGTGACGTAAAACGCCTGAATGAAAGTTGGATCATCGGGCAAGGACACTGTGATGTAATTCTTGCCATTGCCGAGGCCCCGGTAATAACTGAGCAATTCACCGCCCAACTGTTTAATGCCCCCGCGCACAGTGGCCTCTCGGTCACCTGGATTCGCGATCTGCATTTCCCAGGCAGCACTGTTTGGTGTTCCAATGAACAGAAATGTGCGCGTCCCTTCGCCTGCCAACGCGGATGTCGAACAAAGAGCAATAGCGGCAGCAATCAGAACGTTTTTCATTGGTCTGCCCTTTACAATCGAAGTTACCAAGTGTGCCAGGCGGATAGGCGAAAGATATGTCAACATTTATCGCGAACCTCTTACGAGCTTCAGTTTGCAGGTTTATTTACGAGCCGCGAACCCAGATTATCGCGCAGTTGGTCAACCCATCTATTGGTCGCAGGTTGTCTTGCACTAAAGTCCGAGTATGAGACCACCTGATCCACATCTAATTGCCACGTGGCGACCATGGGCACGGGGCCGTCAATCACCCGAAAGGTTTGTTTCGTTGGCGCGATTTGGAGCCTACCAGTGATCTTAACAGGTTCATGCATGCGGGCTGGCGACCAGTCACCAAACAAGCGCAACCTAATCAGTTGGTTAGGGTCAGGCGGTGGCATGTGACTGCACATTCCAGGCACGGGAACAAGGTAAGCAAACCGTGTTCCATTGGCGTCGGGCGGTGCGGGAATTGCAAATCCGCCTATTGTGACCAAAGAGTCGTCCAGGGCGGCATTGCCGGCAGAAGCAGCCTTTGTTCTAAGATCAGCCACGACCCAACGTTGGGAAATCATCCAGTCTGAATCGATCCCTTCATTGGCCAGCTTCGCCTTTGCCTGCGCCTTTTTCTGTTCAAACTTTGCACGGTCTTCCAACGTGACATCTGTCTTTTTGAGAGTATCGCTTGCGCGTACGATGTCTGACAATGCGTTGATCTGCTCACTCGTGAGATCGGTGAACGGATCTTCATAAACCTGCGCGTTGGAATCCGGCAATTGATCCCAATTGAGCGGAGTAGGTTGTGGTGGTGTAGCGAAGACCGCAGTCGATAGAACAATCAGGGCAAGAGCAGCGGTAGCTCGTATGACAGATTTCAGGTTATCCATGAACTATACAATTTCTGTTTCAGAAGAATGTTGGAGAGGTTCCGCGGATACGGCACCCCTCGCGACGCCTAGTTGAGTGTGTTCTTGTAGATCACACCGTCTTTCATGATGAGATCCATCGCCTCATCATATGTGTCCGACAACAGTGTGATGTCATCGAGCGGATTGCCATCAATTAGCAGAATATCGGCATATGCCCCAACTTGAATGACACCCAAGGCAAGAGGATACGGATCGCGAGGGCCACTTTCCTTGAGCAATTCCGCGTTGATTGAAGTCGCTTGTCGCAGCACTTCGACATTGCTCCAATATCTTGCCCGGATCTTGAATTCGACGTTATTTCTTCGATGATTTTCAGGAGGACCAATAACGTCAGCCCCGAAGGCAACCTTTCTGTAATTGTTATCAATCAGCAGCTTGATCTGACGTTCCGCCCCTTCGTAAATTTCAGTCAATTTCCCCGCGTTCTCCGCACCGACATAGGCAACGAGGTCCTCGCGGGGGGTGTCCATGAATGCATAGTATGGTGAAATCCACGCATCATGCTCGATCAGCTTCTTCATTGATCGCTCGGTCATCAATTGGCCGTGCTCTATCGATCTAACACCTGCATCCAGCGAGCGAATGATCGACTCATCATTGTAGGCATGAACCATGACATATGTTCCATAGTCCCTTGCCGTTTTTACCGCCGCTTCAAGTTCTTCGGGTTGGTATTGAACCGTGTAGAGAGGATCGTAGGATGTAGAGGCACCTCCGCCAGCATGAAGTTTTATTTGAGCCGCACCTGTACGTAAGACCTCCCGCGTACACCGCAGAACTTCGGGCACACCGTCACAAATTACCTCCAAGCCGACCGGTGACTGAAAGATTCCTATGGGGTTTTGATTGGGAAAATTGGGGTGTTGAATATTGTACCGCCGATGATCACCGTGGCCCGATGTCTGCGAAATAGTTGCACCTGAAGGATAAATTCGAGGGCCAACAAGGTTTCCGGCATCAATAGTGCGTTGCAGACCCATGGCAGGACCGCCGGTATCGCGAACCGTCGTCCAGCCTCTCAAAAGGTATTCAGTCGTTACTGAAGCAGAAGTGGCGCCCCATTGCATCCAGTCGACATCGAGCGTCAAAGTGTCAAGCTGCAACGGAACACTTGGATGGGCATGAGTATCTATCAAACCAGGCATCAAAGTGCGGCCATCACCATCTATAACCGAGGCGTTAGGTGCGTCGATTGCACTAGCAGATACTTGCTTGATCAAGTTGCCTTCGACAAGGACGCTGGCGTTTTCGAGGCGCTTTTCACTCACACCGTCAAAGACATGGACGTTGACGAACAGGGTTTGTGGCAGTGCCTTGTCTTGTGCCAGAGCAATCCCCGCTGATAGTGATATTGCTGAGGTGAACAAAACCGAACTGATGAATTTTTGCATGGTAGCCTCCTGGAACTTATAAAATTGAGTCTTGGATATTTTCGATGCGACAACTCCTGCAGGCATCAGTTCAGCGTGTTTTTGTATACGACACCGTCTTTCATGATCAATTTGATAGGCTCGACCTCTGGACCACGAGGTGGAGCGTCCAACCACTCGGAATTGCCGCCAATGGCAGAAATATCTTTAAGTGGGTTGCCATCGACAATAATAATGTCGGCAAGCGCGCCTTCTTGGATGACCCCAATCTTGCCGCCATAGGGATTGTTCTCACCTGTCAAGGCAGCTAACTCTCCGCCAGTTGAGGTCATGGCTTTTAGCGCTTCAAAGTTACCTATTCCATTCGCCAATGCCCATTTCTCGTGGTCGATGTGAGCGCGCATTTTTGGCCCGGTTGTGAATACGACGTCGGTATTAAATACTATTTTCGGTTTCACCGTTTTCAGGAC
>JBPCWM010000062.1:0-7694 GCA_051009515.1 Rhizobiaceae bacterium
GGCTGAAAGTGCAATACCGGTTTCAACCGCAGGCACAGGCAGGCCCGCTATTCCGGCTGCGGCACCAACGGCCATGACCAGTGGAAACACGACGGGCAAGATCCAAATGGCAGGAGCACCCAGAAACGCCCCCCAAAGACCAACCGCCACCATGGCTGCGACGTGATCCCATCCCAATATTGGATGAGCAAATCCCGCAATAAAGCCACCACCATAGCCATCTCCACTATGCGCCAATGCCGGACAAGCAAGGAGCGAAAGAAGGACGGTCAAGATTGCGGTTAGTCTATTGTGCGGCATGTAAAACCTCCATATTGCTAATCCGTTAGACCCAGATCACACAAGCATATTACGAGTTGGTCATTACATATCAATTGGCTTGTGTCCAAAGATCAGTGGTAAAAACGCTTACCAGATCAACAGACCAGCCGCCACAAGATTGAGGACCCAAATTTAGCTAAATCATAGCCTTGCAGGTAACTCTTGCCAGCACGTTTGCTGCTCTATTCGGACATCAGTACAGGTGTTGTCATCTGGTGCATAATTGTGTTGGTCACTCCCCCGAAAGCTTTTTCCCGCAGGCGGGAGTGACCATATGCGCCCATGACAAGTAGGTCAGCACCGGAATCGGCCATGTAGTTGAGAATCAGAGCATCGGCGGAAGCCTGCGGCGCCACTTGGAGATCGACTGTCGCCTCGATTCCATGGCGTTGCAGGTGTGCAGCAATGGCTGCACCAGGCTGGTCCCCCAGAGCCTCACGTCGTTCATCCGGGTTGATTACCAGAATGATAGCCTCGCTGCGATTTTGCAGCAGCGGAATCGCATCATTTACTGCACGGACGGCTTTCTTGCCCCCGTCCCATGCGATCACAGCCTTACGGACTTTGCGAATTTCGCGGCCAATATAAGGCACCACATAGACGGGTCGGCCTGATCCGAACAACACGCCATCCAGCAACGACTCCTGGAATGCATGATTGTCGTCATCGGGATTTGGTTGCCCCATGAATGTCAGGTCTGCATGGCGGGCATGGAACGCCAATTGTGCTGGAGCCTTGGACGCGCCACACTCAATAATCCTGCTAGAGCAATCAACGCCGGCAGATTTTGCGGCACTTTCAAAATTTTCGACCGCGCTTTGAGCCGCTGCCTGAACAATGGCCTGCTGCTGTTCATTCAAACCGGCCGGAAACTCTACACCCAAATAAGAAGAGATGGTTGACCGCAAGGCCAGCGCCACACCGACCAGTCGCGCATCTTGCCGCTTGGCCAACGCTATCGCTACTTCGGCCTTGTCCTTGGAAGACTTGGTGCTGTCGAGATGAATGAGAATATCCTTGAATGCCACAGATCTGCTCCGCCTTGGATGAGGATTCCAAAAGGGTTTTGGGTGCTGGACGCACTTTCATCCTTGACCTAGATCAAGCGCCACAGAGGTTGCCCTAGTTCTTTAGGCTAAGGAACCTGTGATTGTGCACGATGTCCCTGCTACTCGATCCGGAAATTAGACATTTGGATGAGGCCAAGAGTCTTAAGACGAAAGCCGAATTGCTGGCTTTTGGCTCACTATCTAGAAACAAGAAGCTGGCTGAGACGTTGTTTGGGGCCACCAGATTTCAAAACCTCTCCCTGTGAGAACGGCCGGACCGCTCTCGCGTCGGGCGATGCGCAAATGGTTGATGGTGGCTGCGCCAAGCGCATTCCGCCGCAGGACTTTTTGTCTTTTGAAGACTTCGCACGCCATCAAGGAGGAGGAAGCATGGAAAAGACCAGTGTTGAGAACATTGTTTTGCACATATCCGATGTACACAAGAGCTTTGGGGGTCTGGCCGCACTGAGCGATGTTGACCTGACTGTGCAAGAGGGAGAGACTCACGCAATCATCGGCCCAAATGGTGCAGGTAAATCCACGCTCTTGAATGTCGTAATTGGTCGCCTCAGCCCAGATCGAGGATCAGTTACTTTCGATGGAGAAATCCTAACCGGCAAGCAACCGCATGAAATCAATCAACTGGGTGTGGTCCGCATATTCCAGACACCGGAGATTTTCCCCGATCTCAGCGTATTGGAGAATGTCATGGTTCCCGGCCTGGCGCGTCGTGATGGCTATTTCAAGCTCAATTTTCTCTCCAATTTCGGGGCAGAAAAGGCTTTGCGAGACGAAGCTCTCAACGTGCTACACAATGTCGGACTGCAGGCTCACACATCTGCCGATGCGTCGAGTCTGTCGCGCGGCGATAAAAGACGCCTGGAATTGGCGATGGGACTGGTTCAGAAACCTCGGCTGCTATTGCTGGATGAGCCAACCGCCGGCATGGCGCGCCATGACACCAATGCAACAATCGACCTGCTCAAAGGCATCAAAACCACGGGGATGACCATGGTTATCATCGAGCATGACATGCATGTGGTGTTCTCACTGGCGGACCGTATCAGCGTACTGGCGGGCGGTCGCATCATCGCACAAGGCACCCCCGATGAAATCAAAGGCGACCCGCGCGTGGTCGAGGCCTATCTAGGCGAAGAACAAGTCTGATTGGAACAGCCAGTTTTCGGGCCAACCCCCGGTCCTCGAAGACTTGATATTTGGGCACATAAGTCCGGGAAGCAGGAGCATCGAAATGACAGACACTGATTTTTCCAGTCGATTGAAATTCGACACAGAAAAGAATGTTATGGAGGTGGATTTTAGTGAGCTTATTTTCCGTGTCCCCAATCAGGTGCACCGGGTGTATGACGAAATTGAAGAGCAGTTGACGCAGAGCGGGAAAAAGTGGTTCTTTCTTGTCAACTACCGCGATTGCAAAATCATGTCCGAAGCCTGGATCGCGTTTGCCCACAGAGGAAAAATGGTCAATCTCAGCCACTCGCTTGGAAGTGTTCGCTTCTCGGCAGAAGGTGAAACGGGTGACGAAATTCTGGAACGTTCACGTGAAGAAAACTTCGATCCCAACCTTTTCGACTCGCGCGAAGCCGCGATCGATCATCTCATGGAACTGCGCGCCAAAATTCCTGATGCAGAATTTGAAGCCGCACTAAAGCCCTCCTTACCATCGGACAGCAGAACCATTGATGAGCGCATAACGTTTCACAACGATATTAGCGTCATGGAAGTGGATTTCAGCAGCCTGTCCTTCGCTACGACCTCCGACGTCAACAGGATCTACGACGGGATAGCGAGCCAACTTCAGGAAACCGGCAAGAAGTGGTATTTTATCGTCAACTATGCTGACACTGAGGTCCTGCCCGAAGCCTGGTATACCTGGTCGGAGAGAGGTAAAAAGCTGAATCAGGATTTCTCCCTTGGCACTGTCAGGTTCGATCCCCGTGAAGAAACCCGTCAGAAAATTTTGAAGCGTGCCAGGGCGGACGAATTCAATCCTAATCTAGTCGCAAATCGTGAAGAAGCGTTGCAGCGTGTTGAAGACATGCGGAAGACCCAAATGTAACTCCCATTTTAATTCTCCGTTTTTACGGATTCACACATTAAATCGCGAAATCGACACCAATTCCATGGTGATGACAATTTGGCCCCGTCATCGCAACCGTTCCCTGCCCATGGTTTGAGTCTATTCGCCTGACAATTCGCGTGGAAGCTGTGTTCTCGCAATTCGTTTTGTCAAAGTATACATATGACGCAACTGTTCGATAAATGTCATCATCAATCGAACGCGCTGGAGATATTTGGGATCACCAATTTGGAGGCGCTCAGCATGCCGTTCAAATAGTCGATCGGACAGATCTTTGATTTCGTCCTTTAACAGCAACACTTCCTGGGCAGCTTTTTGATTGCTCTCGCCCACAGCCTCGATTGCAAGTTCAATACTCCTCCTAACGCAAGTCCATAAATCCTGGATCATTTCCTGGGTCAATTCGCTCGTTGCAGCAAAGTCACCCTCGATATATCTACGGAGCACTGCCACCATGTCAGTATCCACAATATCCGCAACAGCCTCAATATTCATCATTGCCGATACAAGTTGCTGATGCGTCATGCTTTCGGCTTCTGTCAGCGAACTCTGTCTTATCTTGCCAAGATACATGGTCAGTTCAGTGGTTAGAATGTCCACCTCGTCGTTACGCTTGGCAATTTCGTCGAGTTCATCTCCATTGCGCTTCTCAATTCCAACAAGTAGTGAATCCATCATCTCCAGCGTGATATTTCCGGTCCTCTGGATTTCCCGCCGAGCGTTCTCAAGAGCAATTGACGGCGCCCCAAGGGCTGCGTCATCCAGAAACTCGGGCTTGATGATAATGTCCTCCGGCTCCTTTCGATCGGGAACCAGTTTTTCAGCCAGACGGGCGAACGATGTTGTAAAACCGATAAACAGCAATGTGTTGATAACGTTGAACAACGTGTTTGCATTGGCAATCTGACGGGGGACTTCCTGCGCTAATTTTTCCTTACCTTCAACCTCACCTGCAACGGCGGGTGAAACGGCAACTGCAATATCTGCCAAAACACCGAGGAATGGCAGCCAGACAAGCACTCCAAGAATATTAAAGGTAATATGCACGACAGAGGCACGCACGGCCTCAACAGGCTTTCCAAGAGCAGCAAGCAAAGCGGTGACACATGTGCCAATATTTGCACCAAGAGCCAGAATGATGCCCCCCTGAAGGGACAGCAACCCTTCACTCGCCATCGCGATGGCGATGCCAACTGTTGCAGCGGAGGATTGCACCAGTCCGGTAAACAGAGCGCCTACCAAAATCCCGAGCAAAGGTTTTTCCATATTCGCCAGCATGTCGAGAAACGGCTCGTATGTGCGCAATGGCTTCATGCCTTCGCTCATCAGCCCCATGCCGTAGAAAACCAGACCAAGCCCCATAATCATCATGCCAATATATTTGGAGCGCTCATTCTTGCTGGTGAATGACATGAAGAAACCGATGGCTATCGCAATCAGGGAATAGGAAGACAGATTGAAGGCCAGCAACTGCGCAGTGACCGTGCTTCCAATATTTGCCCCCATGATGACCCCGACCGACTGTGTCAGTGTCATTACTCCTGCCGTAACAAATCCAACCACCAATACCGTGGTTACGGAAGAGGAGTTCAAAATGCCTGTTACAAACGCACCGGTAATCGCGCTTGCAAAACGATTTACGGTCAATTTATGAAGGACTTCGCGCAGCGTATCTCCTGCAACTTTCTTCAACCCTTCAGACAGAACATCGAGTCCGGCAAGAAAAAGTGCCAATCCACCAAACAGACCCATGCCCAGTTGCAGCCAGTCAACTTCTGAACTGCTGGCTATGCTTGATCGAGCGTGAGCTGCACCGAAGGTGAGAAACGCACAGGCAATAAACAGGTAAGGCATCATGCGACAGGCTGAATATTTCAAGGGTCCATCTCCTGGCATCGATTGAATTGCTGCAAAATGCAGCAGAAGCTGGCGGTCATGATCTTTTCAATATTGAGACAGTGCCCGTGTGAAAACACATTACCCCGGTTCGAGTGCGCCCAATCGGCACAACCGATTGATACTGATCCGAATTCAATTCTCTGCCATGTTTTCAGGCGGATATGGACCGGCTGTCAATAAGAGTACACAGGAACAGCTAACAGGTGAAATGGCGTCGGCTGCGGCCCATTATCGACATGAGCCAGACTCAGTGAGAAATGTTCTGTCGGATTTACCATTGAAGGGAAGCAATCTGTTGCCATTGCTGTTCAGGCTTGCCATTCTTCAATTATCGGGATTGAACTCTCCCGGTTCGCGTGGAAACCCTCAAGGCAAGAGTAGTGGAATTGGGCTCAATATTCATCCCGCAAAACACTTTATCGAGATCTGTCAAACGCTTGTTGTGTGTGACGATCATCCTGTTTACCTGCATTTGGGTCTCCGTTGTGTCCCCCGCGTTTTCGCAAGAACAATTGGAAACGGCACCTGCGGAACAGCCAAAGGAACCAAACCCAATTTTTGCCTCTCCGATCGTTATTGACGGGGAAGAATTGTTCATGGTGCGTGGTTCGAGCGCTTTGCCTGCTATTGAACGCGCGGAGATGGTGCAGAACCGCATTCTGGCAGTTGCAGAAAAACTCCAGGACGCAAATATCATGATGGAAATTCGCGATGGTGAACTTGGGCGTACCATATACGCAAACGGGCGACTCATAACAATCACGACCGAGGCAGATTCCGAGTATGATCAGATGGACTTGGAGGTCCTGGCAAAACTGCATTCAGAAGCCATCGAAGCTGCCATCTTAGCCTATCACAAAGCGCGCACCGATGACGCACGCGCTTATGGCGTGGTGGAAGCTCTGGTCTGGAGCGCTGTCTTTATCGTTGCGAGTTTCCTGATATTGCAATTGCGCAAAAGAGTAACAGACCGGATGGCAAACTGGATGGCCCAGCGTGCCAGCATGAAGCCAACAGCAACCAATAAGCTGGTCCAGGGTCCGGCTATTGAAGCCTTGATCAGGCATGGGTTACGTATGTTGTTTCTGCTGACCTTCATACTCCTGCTCTATTACTATTTGTCTTTTGTGCTTTTGGCATTTGCCGAAACCCGACCTTTCGCTCAACTGCTTATCACCTATGTGACCGATCCTGTACTCGATCTGGTGATCAGTTTCGTTGCCTACCTTCCAAATCTGTTGGCCATAGCTGTAATTGCTACCTTCACGAACTTCGTCATAAAGGGGTTCAAACTGTTCTTTAAAAATGTTGAGTTGGGAACCATTTCACTCAAGAATTTTCAAAAATCTTGGATTTGGCCGACGTTCAATATCATTCGCGTTTTACTGATCCTCGTGGCAGTTGTCGTAAGTTTCCCCTACATACCTGGGTCAGACTCCGCAGCCTTTCAGGGCCTGACCATCCTGGTCGGCGTCATGGTCTCGCTGGGATCAAATTCGGTTATTGCCAACGCGCTTGCTGGCATATTCGTGATCTACCGCAGAAGCACAAATATTGGCGACAGGATCAAGGTCGGCCCACACACTGGCAACGTGGTGGAAATCAAACTTATGGAAACCTACCTCAAATCGATCAAGAACGAGTTGGTAAGTATTCCCAATTCCCAACTGCTTAATTCCGAAGTCATCAATTACACCTCCAAAATCGACCGACGCGGGCTGCTGGTACACACCACCGTCGGCATTGGCTATGAAGAAGCACAGGAAAAGGTCGAGGCCATGTTGATCGAAGCGGCGCTCAGAACAGACGGGCTAAAGACCACGCCCCCTCCCTTTGTATTGTTTACGGCCCTGGCTGATTACGCGATCAACTATCAGATCAATGCCTACACCACGAGGGGAATGGATCTGCCCAAGATACACTCTGACCTGCACCGCAATATTGTATCGGTATTCAATGAGAATCAGGTTCAAATCATGACACCGTCATATATGGCAGACCCAGAGACTCCAAAAATTGCTGTAGCCTCCTGGGATGGTGTGCTCGCATCCCACAAAAATGATGATTGATATCCATATTCAGTGCAGCCAACGGGACTGTTGAGACGACATCGAACATTATTGCACTGTTTCACGATTGCAGGTAGCGTTCACGGCTAAGCAATTTGGGCCAACGACTTAGGGGAAAATTATGCGCGCAAAACTTGCAGCGGAAGCTTTTGGTACTTTCTGGCTCGTACTTGGTGGCTGCGGCAGCGCTGTCCTGGCCGCCGGCATTCCCGACCTGGGTATCGGCTTTATGGGCGTTTCACTGGCCTTTGGTTT
>JBPCWM010000063.1:0-5587 GCA_051009515.1 Rhizobiaceae bacterium
TTGAATCATTTGACGAAGACCTCAATGTGATGATTTTTGGCACTGGGGGCATGTCGCATCAGTTACAGGCTGAACGGGCGGGCCTGATCAACCCTGATTTTGACAAGAAATTTCTCGACTATATGACTACTGACCCCGAAAAAGGAGCGCAGATTTCACACGTGGAGTATTTGCGTGAATCTGGCTCGGAAGGCATTGAGCTTGTAATGTGGCATGTCATGCGTGGAGCGCTGAACGACGAGGTGGAGGAAATCCACCGCCACTATCATGTCCCGGCATCCAATACAGCTGTTGGTCACATTATTCTTGAAAATCGATAGAGGTTTGCACTATGCGAATTTGCGTAGCCGGTGCCGCTGGTGCTTTTGGAATGAAACATCTTGCTGCCCTGTCGGCAATCGACGGTGTAGAAGTTACCTCCGTCATGGGTGTTGAGGCTGACAATTTAGAGGAATTTGCAAGCGCGCGTGGCATCACCCATGCGTCCGAGGATTTGGCCGAGTGCCTTGCAAGGGATGATGTCGACGCCGTCATTCTGGCCACGCCTACACAGGTTCACGCATCGCAAGCTATACAATGCCTCAGGGCAGGCAAACATGTGCTGGTTGAAATCCCCATGGCGGACAGTCTCGCGGATGCGGAAGAACTGGTGAAAGTGCAACAGGAAACCGGACTTGTGGCCATGGTTGATCATGTCCGGCGCTTCAATCCATCCCACCAATGGATCCACAATCGCATCAAGAAAGGAGAGTTGAACATTCAGCAACTGGATGTTCAAACCTATTTCTTCCGCCGCACCAATATGAATGCCCTGGGCAAACCTCGCTCCTGGACTGATCACCTCCTGTGGCATCACGCATGCCATACGGTGGACCTGTTCATTCACCAGACTGGCGAAGTCCCGGTTGAGGTGTTCGGCATGCAGGGACCAAGACATCCTGAGTTGGGCATTGCCATGGACATGACAATTGGATTGAAATCATCCTCTGGTGCCCTGTGCACTCTTTCCCTGTCCTTCAACAATGATGGACCATTAGGGACCTTCTTCCGGTATATCTGCAACAACGGCACCTATATCGCCAGCTATGATGACCTGTTTGACGGTCACAACAATCCGATCGATCTTTCTGGTGTTGCCGTGTCCAACAATGGCATCGAACTCGCCGACAGGGAGTTCATTCGTGCAATAAGAGAGGGAGATGAACCCATTTCCTCGGTGGCTCAGGGCCTTGCGGCCATGAAAACACTGGATGCAATCGAGCGCTCCATGAGCTGAAACTTATGTGTCCTGGGACCGACGGTCTCAAGACATGCAATTACGACACATGGCGGCGTAAGGTACGGCGTTCAACCGTTCAGCAGAAATTTCATTTCCGCACTTTACGCAAATACCAAACGTCCCTTCGTCGTAACGGTTGAGCGCAGCATCAATAGCTTCAATCTCTTTCAAACCAGCTCGCCCCTGCGATTCATAAACCTCATCAAACTCACTTTCAGTTGCATGTTCACTGAAATCCTGGCTCTTGGGATCGTCAAGCACATCCTCCAACCGTTCAAGAAGTGCTTGCAATTCCTCTTTACGCGCTTCCAGTATTTTACGAATTGCCTGTGCATCAACCATGCGAATCTCCAGCTCCGTTCCAGTTCAGTTTATCGGCCTGCGCAAACCTTATTGCTGCGTCACCTTGGGAGCAGAGTGGATTAAACCAGTCCTGCAATCCTTGATCCTGATCAAGTAGCAAGCAATCATTTCCCCTCCCGACAAGCTTTTCAATTCCAATTTGATTTGGCTCAACGAAACTTTTCCTGCAGCAGCCTACAAGCGACCAAACGGCCTGTGTAAGTGAGGATACGTGGAACACGGACATACAGTTGAGGAAGTCAGCGCCCGGCTTGGCGCTCCGGCCAAGAACGACTATCTGAAAGATTGCGTATATGGCGGGATTGATGGTGCGGTTACGACCTTTGCGATCGTGGCCGGTGTGCAAGGGGCAGGGTTTTCGCAAACTGTCATCATCGTTTTGGGGATCGCCAATGTCCTCGCTGACGGGTTCTCCATGGCTGCAAGCAACTATTCGGCCACCAAGGCAGAATTGGACGATATAGAGCGAATCCGTGCCATCGAGCAGAGGCATATCCGCGAAGACCCACAAGGAGAACGAGAAGAGATTCGCCAGATTCTGCGCATGAAAGGGCTGCATGGCGAAACTCTGGAGCAGGCAGTCGCAGACATATCCAGTGATGAACAGACCTGGATTGATCTCATGCTGGTCGATGAGTACGGGAAACCTCCTGTCGACCCCAAGCCAATGAATTCTGCCTGGGCAACCTTCCTCTCTTTCATGCTGTGCGGGCTTGTACCGATGTTCCCATTTCTGCTTGGCCTGAGTGAACCGTTCTTGATCTCGATTGTGATGACCGCCATCACATTCTTTACGATAGGACTTCTAAAAAGCAGCTGGTCGCTTCTTCCCTGGTGGCGATCAGGACTGGAAACGCTGGCGATCGGCTCTACGGCGGCCATCATCGCCTATGGAGCCGGTCACATTGTCAGCCTTACTACCGGATAATGGAAAGTCCCTAGCGCTAAAACCGGAATTAGTTGATCCATCGCAAGGTTTAGATCTGCAGTCATACTAGACTGGTAACCGGAGCGTGGAGCTGTCACACTGTATCTAATGACGCATCATGCGCCGCATTTGGACTTTGTGTCGTATTAACCGGAATCTTGTTTAGCCATGTCAAACAAAACCATTCTTGTCTGCCTCACCACCACCGTCAATGCAGAACGCCTGATGAAGGCAGCCTGTCTCCTTGCCCGTCGCTTCAATGCCCATCTAGTTGGCCTTCATACGCTGCAATCAATTGAGGTCTATCCAGGCATCGTGATTGATCTGCCGCGCCAAACAAAAGACAATTTTGCCAAAGAGCAGGAAGCACAGGCCGAGCAGATCAGAAATGTGTTTGAACAATACACCGCAGGTGAAGATTTTGTATCGGAATGGAGACTGGTAAAAGCGCAATCCAGTCAGGCAGCCGAACGATTTGTAGAACATGCTCTTTGTTCGGATCTTGTAATCATGGGCCAGGCAGATCCCGAAAATGACCGCGTTGATCAGCGTGATGCTCAGGAAATGGTAATCAAACGTTCCGGTCGGCCGGTTCTGGTTATTCCGTCAGTCGGCAATTTTGAAACTATCGGTGAGCACGCTCTTATTGGCTGGAGCGCGACCCGCGAATCCAATCGCGCTGTTCACGATGCCATCCCGTTTCTGTCCGACACGGGCAAGGCAACTGTGCTTTGGGTTTCCCATTCCGATACTGATGCTGCCCATCTGGAAACCACAGCTCACGCGGTTGCCATGCTGTTGAGTCGTCATAATGTTGATGCGACCGTTGCCCATTGGCAAAACACAAAAATCGCGATTGCAGATGCTTTGCTGAATGAAGCCTATGATAGAGGAGCCGACATGATCGTAACCGGTGCATTTGGACATTCTCGATTTTACGATTTTGTTATTGGCGCAACCACAACCAGTCTGCTCGAACACATGACCGTACCTGTATTGTTTTCCAACTGACGCTAACTGACGAACTAGCCCGGCCCTGTCCACCATGGGCCAATGAGACCCGAATTCAATTGAACCGGCAAAAAATATAGAATGAAGTGGCTCGAAATGACGCTTGGAAGTCTACACTTTGAAAGAGGAGACCGATCATGAAAACCCTGTTGGCGATACACGAAGTTGACGAGAAACTGGAAACGCTCAATCCATTCATTGCCGTGGCCAAGAGTCTGAACGCTCATCTCAATGTGGTTGTGATCGGTGTTGTTCGTATCGTGCCAATGACGGCGGCGCCGGGTGTTCCGGATTTCTATTATAGTGAAACCAATCAGGAAATGATCGAGGCTGGGAAAGCCAGGGTCGGCGAAATCAATCAATTGCTAGCAGACAGGGAGATTTCGGCCACCGTAACGCTTGAATGCCGTGATCCGGCTTTGATTGAACAAACGTTCTTGAGACATTCCTTGTTCTGCGATGTTGCGCTGTTTCCCAACAAATCAGTGCTCGGTAGCGACTTGATGAATCGAGCCTTTAACGGAGCAGTTCTGGATTCTGGCACACCGGTTATTGTCCTGGGTGCGCAACCAGATCCGCTACCGAAGATCAGCACTGTCATGTACGCGTGGAATGGCGAAACACAGGCCGCAAAGGCGGCGCACCAAAGCCTCAACTGGACCCCAGAAGGCGCCAATGCCCATGTGGTTCTGATCGACCCGGACGAATATGCCATGGGACCCAATCCGGGTGATGATCTGGCTGCTTATCTGTCTCGAAAGGATTTGCAGGTCACGGTTGACCGCATTCCAAGCGGTCGACGACCGACATCAGACGTCTTGTTGGAACACGCCACGGATATCAATGCCGACTTGCTCGTCATGGGCGCCTATGGCCACTCTCGCCTTCGCCAGTGGTTCCTTGGTGGAACAACCCGCAACATTCTTGAAAAGTCGAACATTCCTGTGATGATGGCCCATTGACGACAAGCCAATATAAAAGCGCTGTTGCGAGAGAGAATTACTATACCACCACTTCTGCAACGGATTTTGGGTGATCAGTGAGCGGCTCATATCCGTCTTCGGTGACTATAAAACTGTCTCCCACCTGGGCGCGGAAAGTCTCTCCTGAAACCGACCCGTCCACCGCCAATACCATGCCTGGTTGCAGCACTGTTGTATCTCCCGTGACAAGCTGTGGCATTTCAAGAAAGCTGAATCCGGTCGCTCGTCCGCAACGGAAGGGATATTCGAAACCGGCGCTCTGGATGACTTCGGCGTAGGCCGCATGAACGCTTTCAGCCGTCACCCCGGCACGCAACGCATTGAGCGCCGCCTGCTGGCTGGCAACTGCGGTTTCATAGAGTTCAATCTGCGATTTATCAGCGACCTCACCAATCCAGAAGGTCCGATCGAACCCCAGTTTGAAGCGACAAAAATTGGGCATACCACAAAAACAGAGGAAGACGGGTTCCCCCTTTTGCATGATCCGCATAGTTGCGCGGTGATGGGTTTTTGTAATTGTTTCTCCCGAGGCCATGATTTGCAGAAACTGAGTGTTGGGAGACATGTCGGCGCTGTCATAATGGGCTGCCAGCAACTCTGCCGCCTTGCGCGTACCAGCCTGTGATGTTGCGAGTGCAACTTCAAACTCGGGAACACCGTGACCGATGGCCACTCGTCCAGCAGACATCATTGCATTGGCGACCTGCCCCGCATGTCGTGCGATCTGTAGTTCTTCATCAGACTTGATCATCCGCATATTTGCCAAAACAGGTGTTACAGACAGGATTGAAGACGGGTCAACCAGCTGCTTCACAAAGGCTTGTACGAGCATTGGCATTTGATCCGGTTCGAGACCAACCTTGTTTGCCTTTTCAAGAATTGCGGGCAATTCAGCCCGCCATTCATCACCCATACCGTCGTTCCAGGCGGCGATTCGCTCAACATTTGCCAACGCCCTTGCGCTGTTCATGTCGATGGAGGGTGTGATCAAAACACTTTCCCCATCTCTGGGGACGACAAGAA
>JBPCWM010000064.1:0-3334 GCA_051009515.1 Rhizobiaceae bacterium
TGTGGGAGCAGGGCAAAGCCATGCTGCAGGATGCTGGCGCTGAAATCATTGATATTTCGCTGCCTCATACAAAATATGCGCTGCCAGCCTATTACATCGTGGCACCTGCTGAAGCCTCGTCTAACCTGGCCCGCTATGATGGTGTCAAATATGGCTTGCGTGTTGATGGCAAGAATATCGAAGAAATGTATGAAAATACCCGTGCTGCCGGTTTCGGCGAAGAGGCCAAGCGGCGTATTTTGATTGGCACCTATGTCTTGTCTGCCGGATTTTATGACGCCTATTACACACGGGCTCAAAAAGTCAGAACCTTGATCAAACGAGATTTCGAACAATGTTTTGCCGACGGTGTGGATTGCATCCTGACCCCGGCTACACCTTCAGCCGCATTCTCGATTGGTGACAAGGAAATGGCCGCAGATCCGGTCAAGATGTATCTCAACGATGTGTTCACAGTGACCGTCAACATGGCCGGACTTCCTGGCATTGCCGTTCCGGCAGGACTGAATGGGCAGGGGCTGCCTCTTGGTCTGCAGCTCATCGGCCGCCCGTTTGAAGAAGAAACCTTGTTCCAGGCAGGATCTGTCATTGAAACAGCGGCTGGTCGGTTTACTCCCAAAAGGTGGTGGTAGGTCGCAATACGTCAACCGAAATTGAGCAACGGAGCACTTGAATTGAAACAATTGTCCGACATTGTAGAACTTGCTCGGCACCCGTTGGACGATGGGGAGTTTCGCTCATGCTGCAAGCAAAGGTTAGACCATGACGGCGTGCTCACACTTCCCGGTTTCCTGACGCCATTGGCCTTATCGGAAATTGCAGAAGAATCCCGTAACGGACAGCAGAATGCTTATTTTTGCAAGCAATCCCATTCCGTTTATTTGGGGCCGGATGACGAGGCATATGCGCCAGATCATCCAAAAAACCGCAAGGTAATCTCCTCCAAAGGTTGCATTTGCGACGATGATGTCGCTTCAGATTCGTCCCTGAGACAGCTGTATAACGCGCCTGAGTTCCGTCAGTTCATCATGGCTGTCACCGGTGAGACAGCATTACATCCCTATGCTGATCGGCTGTCTTCGATCAATATTCACTATGCCAATCGAGGAGAAGAGCTGGGCTGGCATTTTGACAATTCCGAATTTGCCATAACGCTGTTGATTGCCAAGCCGGAAGCAGGCTCTCGGTTTGAATATGTCAAGGATTTACGGGACGCAGAGGCGGGTGACATGAGCTATCAGCAGGTTGAAAAGCTTCTTGATGGCGAGATGGAGCCTGAAGTCCTCGAAATTGAGCCGGGAACGCTGGTTCTGTTCAGGGGGCGCAACTCTATTCATCGGGTGTCACCAAATGAAAGTGATACAACCCGAATGCTGGCTGTTCTGGCCTACAATTCCGAGCCAGGGATTGAATTGTCGCCCAACGCCAGAATGACATTTTATGGGAGGCTGTCATGAGGACAACTCCCAATTCGAAGTATTTCCAGGCGCTACCAGCGCTGTTCCATCCAATAAGGCATGTAACATGCACATTCTTCACAGGACACATAGTTTGAAATGACCGTTCTCATCGATACACGCACACCAGATCCCAAAAACTTCTTTCCAGGGGACGATCATGACTGGCAGCTTGTGATCGGACTGGAGGTCCATGCGCAGGTTACCTCCCACGCCAAGTTATTCTCCGGAGCATCGACCGAATTTGGCAATGAACAAAACCAAAATGTTTCGCTGGTTGACGCTGCCATGCCTGGCATGTTGCCGGTGATCAACGAAGAATGTGTCCGGCAGGCCGTGAAAACTGGTCTTGGTCTCAACGCCAAGATCAACAAGCGCTCGGTATTCGACCGGAAAAACTATTTTTATCCCGATCTGCCGCAGGGCTATCAGATTTCTCAACTCTATCACCCGATCGTGGGAGAAGGGGTGATTACGATTCAAGTTGGCCCTGACAAAAAATGCCAGTTTGAGAGTGTCGAAGTGGGTGTTGAACGGCTGCATCTGGAGCAGGATGCCGGAAAATCAATGCACGACCAGCATCCAACAATGAGCTTTGTCGACCTCAACCGTTCAGGTGTCGCCCTGATGGAGATTGTGTCCAAGCCTGACATTCGCTCCATCGATGAAGCCAAGGCCTATGTCACCAAACTGCGCTCCATCCTGCGCTATCTGGGTACATGTGATGGCAACATGGATCAGGGTTCCATGAGGGCAGATGTAAATGTCTCCGTACGCGAACCGGGTGGTGAATTTGGTACACGTTGCGAGATCAAGAATGTCAACTCCATTCGCTTCATGGGACAGGCGATAGAGTATGAAGCGCGTCGTCAGATTGACATTCTTGAAGAGGGTGGAACCATTGATCAGGAAACCCGCTTGTTCGATCCGGTAAAGGGCGAAACCCGGTCCATGCGCTCAAAGGAAGAGGCTCACGACTATCGTTACTTCCCTGATCCTGACCTTCTGCCCCTTGAATTTGACGATGCTTATGTGGATCTGATCCGTGCAGAATTGCCGGAATTGCCCGACGAAAAAAGAGCGCGTTTCATGGGGGAGGGTCTGTCGGAATATGATGCCTCCATTCTTGTCTCGGATAAAGCAATTGCTGATTTCTACGAACAGGTTGCCGAAGGCCGCGATGCCAAAGTGTCTGCTAACTGGGTAATCAACGATCTCCTTGGTGCGTTGAACAAGGCAGGAAAGACGCTGGAAGAGTCTCCCGTATCTGCTGTTCAACTCGGCGGTATCGTTGATCTGATCAAAGACGGGACAATCAGTGGCAAGATCGCCAAGGACTTGTTCGAGATTGTCTGGAATGATGGTGGCGACCCGGCCGAACTGGTTGAGGAACGTGGCATGGCGCAGGTGACGGACCTTGGTGCTATTGAAGCAACAGTCGACGAGGTAATTGCAGCCAATCCCGATAAGGTGCAGCAGGCAATCGAAAAGCCCAACATGATCGGCTGGTTTGTCGGACAGGTGATGAAAGCCTCTGGCGGCAAGGCCAATCCGCAGGTGGTGAATGAATTGCTGCGCAAGAAAATCAACGGGTAGTGATTTGAGCCGGGCTACATCAGGGATGATTTTATGGACGAAATAGCAAAATTTCAGCGTGACGGCGTTGTGGTCTTACGCAATGTGCTTGATCAGAATTGGTTGAGCACACTGGCCGATGCGGTTGAAACCAATATGGCCAACCCGGGCCCTTACGGTAAAAATCATGCTGAATCGGGGGGCGCCTATTTTGGCGACTATGTGAACTGGAAACGCATTCCGGAATTCATCAATATCGCGAAAGACGGGCCGCTCGGAAAAGTAGCTGGCGATTTGATGGG
>JBPCWM010000065.1:0-4852 GCA_051009515.1 Rhizobiaceae bacterium
GCGTCAAGCTCCGATGTTGCCGCAGTTTTGGATGACTGTTTCATTAAAATTGTTGCTTAGGTTGGAATGCAGGTTTCGGCAAGCATGTTCCTTCTCTGTGCACGACATTTCTGCGTGATCGGCAAAAACACGTTTTAATGTTAGAAGCAGAAATTCGCTCCAACGGGGTCTTGTTTGATATGAGCAATCAATCGCCGGTTTACGCAGGCCACAACGCTTACCTGAGCGATGGTGTGCTGGTGCAAATGACCCGCACCATGCCAGAATCAGTTGTTAATGGATTTTCCAGCCATGGCCGCTGGGTTGGCTCGCGCGAGGCCCAGGATCTTGCGCGCCTGGCCAATGAAAATCCCCCCAAGTTACGGAGCCTGGACGCCAAGGGGGAACGCGTCGACAGTGTCGAATTCCATCCCGCCTACCACGCTTTGATGCGACGTAGCGTTTCGCTTGGCCTCACATCATCAATCTGGAGGGACGATCCACTGGAGCGCGGTTTTCGTAATGAAGCGCGTGCGGTGCGTTTCATGCTCACTTCCACGCTTGAATGTGGCCACACCTGTCCAATCACGATGACTCACGCGTCGATTGCTGCGTTGATGACTGCGCCGGATATTTTGAAAGACTGGATGCCCCGTATCCTGTCTCCGGAATATGACAGCGCTCAAAAGTCACCCGGCACGAAAAAAGGGCTGACAATTGGCATGGGTATGACGGAGCGGCAGGGTGGTTCCGATGTGCGGGCCAATACCAGCCATGCAGAGCTGTTCAACGATGGCCAATGGCGAATCAATGGCGAAAAATGGTTCTTTTCCGCCCCCATGTGCGATGCTTTTTTGGTGTTGGCACAAACCAGTGCCGGTCTTTCGTGTTTTCTGGTGCCACGCCTGTTGCCGGATGGAAGCAATAACGGACTGCAACTGCAACGCCTGAAGGAAAAAGTCGGGAATCGGTCCAATGCGTCTTCGGAAGTGAAATTTGTCGATTCCCTGGCCAGTCTCGTGGGAGAGGAAGGGCGGGGCATAAAAACCATCCTGGAAATGGTAACGTTAACACGGCTTGACTGCGCGCTCGGATCTGCAGGTCAAATGAGGGCGGCCTTGAGCGAGGCAGTCCATCATTGTCGGCATCGAATGGCATTTGGCAAGGCGCTGATTGATCAGCCCCTGATGATCCGGGTATTGGCCGATCTGGCTCTTGATGTTGCTGCCGCCCAATCCCTGACGCTCCGGCTTGCCCGTAGTTTCGACAGGGCAGCCAGTGATGAGGTAGAGGCGGGCTTTGCCCGGCTTATGACGCCGGTTGTCAAATATTGGGTGTGCAAATCCGCTCCCGCTCTCGTTCTGGAAGCAATGGAGTGCATTGGTGGCAATGGATATGTGGAAGAGAGCAATCTGGCCCGCATCTATCGTGAATCACCGTTGAACGGGATTTGGGAAGGGTCGGGCAATATCATGTGCCTTGATGTTTTGCGGGTTATGAGAAGAGGGCCGAATATGGTGGGGGAAGTTCTTGAGCGTATTTCCGGCGATCTTGGTGACAATACGAACCAGACCATGGATGTCTTGCGTCTTGCTGGAGATATGGCGCTGGCGGATGAGGGATCAGCCCGAATTCTGACCGAACAGCTAGCCCTTACAGGTGCGGCTGCCGAGATGCGGCGGGCGTTGCCAACGGAACTGGCTGACGCCTTTATCGAAAGCCGGCTTGGACGGCCCTGGCGCAATACATATGGAATGATGGACGCCCGTTATGATGCCCGCGCCATTGTGGATTATCTTTGTCCCTGAAATTGTTTTCCTGGGGCACGGAATTAACCCTAACGATTGGTTTACGTTGCGTTCCTCCGCAAAGGCCGCCAATCTGATTTCAGGCAAATAAATTTACTCATTTGGTGACGGCTATGCGAATCCTGTTGGTATTGTGGTTTTTTCCAATCGTGCTGTTGGGCACATGGTACGGCCTGTCTGTAAATGACTGGCACATGGGCACCCGCATTTTTTCGCGTGAGCTGCACGACCTCGTATTCGGCCTCTATGGCAAGTTGCTGGGCATGGAGCCGGAAGCCCTTCCTCCGCTGGTTGCCAAGGCTGTTTTTGTTGACAGTCTGATCGTTCTGGCCATCGCGGCATTCCGTTGGAGAGCCAAGTGGTGGCCGCAGGTCAGCAGCTATCTGCGGCCAGAACTTCCCGCATCCGGTCAAGGCAGCCCTGCAGAATAATAGAAGCTGCAATCTGATCAATGTTTTGAGCCCTTTTTTTGCGGCTCAGATCGGCTTCAAGCATGCTTTGTTCTGCTGCATGGCTGGATAGTCTTTCATCCCAGTACAAGACCGGCAGATCGCAGATTGGTCTCATATTGCGTACAAATGCGCGAGTAGACTGGCTGCGCGGCCGTTCGCTGCCATCCATATTCAGAGGCAGCCCCATCACCAATCCCTTGACTTGTTCACTGGCTGCATAATCCAGCATGGATTTCACATCCACGGTGAATTTTATCCGTCTGATGGTCTCGACAGGTGATGCGATCGTCCAGCTTGAATTGGAAATCGCCATGCCAATGGTTTTTGTGCCAAGGTCCAACCCCAAAATACGGCCATTTTGCCCTGCTGGGCCTTGAAGGAGGGCCACAAACTGTTCAACACTCATATCGGTTTCTTTCGCCATGAATGGCATGTAGCAAGATTTGGAGGAAATGACGATGAAATTGACGTGGTTCGGGCATGCTGCTTTTCGTGTGGATGCGGGGAAAGCGAAAATCTTGATTGATCCATTCTTTACGGGCAATCCAACATTTCCTGAAGACAGGCGAGAAGAGGCCATTGATGGCATTACTCACATCGCGCTGACGCACGGGCATGCGGATCATATTGGTGACACGGTTGCTATCGCCCAGCAAACGGGTGCCACGGTGGTCGCAAATTACGATCTCATCCAGTGGCTTCAGCCACAGGGATTGGAAAAAACTGATTTCGGCAATACCGGGGGAACGGTACACCATGACGGATTTGCACTGACCTGGGTGCAAGCCTTTCATTCTTCCGGCACAGTCGATGAAAATGGCGTTGCTCATGCGCTGGGCATGCCCAATGGTCTGGTTTTCCACTTTGATGGCGGAGAATCCCTCTATCACATGGGAGATACCGACATTTTCGGCGATATGGCTCTGATCGAGGAATTGCACCAACCACAAGTTGGTATTGTTCCGATCGGCGACCGGTTTACAATGGGTGGCGCGGTGGCAGCGCTGGCTTGCAAGCGCTACTTCAACTTCAAGACAATAATACCCTGTCACTTTGGGACTTTTCCCATAATCGACGCAACGGCAGACAGGTTTCTGGAAGCTATGGACAATAGCGATGTTGTCCGGGTGTTGGAGATTGGCTCGGCTACTGAGGTGTAGTTCGGCCTGAAGCGGCAAGGGCAAGACCTGAATTTGTTAAGATACCGGATCGTGGTGGTTCAAATCTGCCACCTGCGACCCGTCATCGTGCAATAGGGGATTTACGCGTCACGACCACGGGTTTAAGACAGGCGCAACAACCTCGCCTTGAGCCAATCATCCATCAGGAACAGATCAAAAAATGTCCGTTGATACAGCCACCGTCAAACGCGTTGCAAAACTGTCTCGCATTGCCATTACCGATGAACGCGCAGAAAGCATGAAAGCTGAACTCAATACAATACTGGGGTTCGTCGAGCAACTGCAGGAGGTGGATGTTGAAGGTGTTGAGCCGATGACATCCGTAGTCGACATGGAGATGCGCAAGCGCACTGACATCGTCACAGACGGCAACAAGGCCGACGATGTCACGGCCAATGCGCCGATGAGTGAAGATCACTTTTTCCTCGTACCCAAAGTGGTGGAGTAGACACACTTAAGGGTGCAAGTCCCGATTTTCGCCCATGTACCCAAACTGGCAGCCATATTTGAATTCAATCTGGAACAAATTCTGTGGGGCAGGCTTTTGATACCCAATCAACCCCACCAGAACAGGCCCGAACTTAAAGCACAGCAATCATCATGACCGACCTTACCAAACTGACAATCGCCGAACTTCGGGACGGATATAAATCCAAATCCTTTTCAGCGGTTGAGGCAACCACGGCATTTATTGAAGCAATTGACTCTCACAATGATAAGCTCAACGCCTATATCGCCAAAACGCCTGAACTCGCGCTTCAACAGGCTGAAGCTGCCGATCAACGACTTGCGAAGGGTGAAACCGCAGCGCTCCTTGGTGTACCTGTTGGCATAAAGGACCTCTATGCAACCCGGGACGTGCATACGCAGGCCTGTTCCCATGTGCTGGACGGTTTCAAGCCTCGCTATGAATCAACAGTGACAAGCAACATGCTTGAAGATGGTGCTGTCATGCTCGGCAAGCTCAACATGGACGAGTTTGCAATGGGGTCTTCCAATGAAACTTCCTATTACGGCCCGGTGGTCAACCCATGGAAACGGGATGGTGAGCAAACAGACAATGGCACGGCACTTGTACCCGGGGGCTCTTCGGGTGGTTCGGCTGCTGCTGTTGCTGCAGATTTGTGCGCAGCAGCCACTGCATCAGACACGGGGGGGTCTATTCGCCAGCCCGCAGCGTTTACCGGTACCGTTGGCATAAAGCCCACCTATGGCAGGTGTTCAAGGCTGGGGATGGTGGCTTTTGCCTCCTCGCTGGATCAGGCCGGCCCGATTACGAAAGATGTGCGCGATGCCGCAATCATGCTGGGTTCCATGGCCAGTTCTGATCCACGTGATACGACCTGCGCAGACCTTCCGGTGCCAGATTATGAAGCTGCACTCGGCAAGAGTATCAAGGGCATGAAGATTGGAATTCCTCGCGAATACCGCC
>JBPCWM010000066.1:0-4782 GCA_051009515.1 Rhizobiaceae bacterium
TCTTCAAGGGCACCTAACATCAATCCATAAGCCGAGTTATTGCTTTCAATTAATCGACGTTCTACCGCACCAGTTGCGAGGCGGGAAATTAATCCAGATTTGATGGCGGCGCGTAACGCCGATACACCGAAGAAAGTTACGAGATATTTGTCCTCTGGACGAACATCAAGACATTCGTCTGAGGACTTCATTTTACCTCACAATTCATTTTACCACTCCAAACGAAATATTGGTCGTTTGAACCTTATTTTGTGGCTGGGTGCAACTTTGATATTGTTTTCGGATACATTCTACCACTTACATTATAACCGTGTAGTTTCTGCATCTTGCTAATACTTCAATTCTCAAAAACCCGATACTCGCCTTTTTGAAGTTTCAGAAAATTGTACGAAATAGACCTTCTCTGAAACCGAAAACTAGCTGGACACCCGCAATAACCTACCCATTCGGTTTGGATTATGATTCAGTGGTCGCACGGAGGTGTTACCAATGAATCCTAGCAGTCTATTCAGCCTTACCGATCATCTTGAGAAACTGAGCAAGGATGGTGATCCGCTTGAAGTTCTCGATGCCACGGTTGACTTTGAATATTTCCGAACCTGGCTTGTTGAGGGACTTGGCTACGGTGATGGTTCCAAGGGAGGCCGCCCGCCATTCGATTCTGTTTCAATGTTCAAGGCGCTGATTTTGCAGGCGCAGCACAATCTCAGCGATGCGAAGATGGAGTTCATGATCAGAGACCGGCTATCCTGGATGCGGTTTCTCGGTTTTGAACTTGGTGGTGCAACACCCGACGAGAACACGATCCGGCACTTTCGCAATCGCTTGACTGAAACGGGAACGCTCAAGCGCGTGATGAAGGCATTTGACTGGCAGTTACAAAAGAAGGGTTACATCCCCATGTCCGGTCAGATCGTTGATGCTTCATTGGTACCTGCACCCAAGCAGCGCAACACGGAGGATGAGAAGGTAGCGGTCAAGGCGGGCAAGTCAGCCGCAGAGATTTGGCCGGACAAACCCAGCAAGGCAGCCCAGAAAGACGTGGATGCCCGCTGGACACTGAAAGTCGGCGGCAAAGTCCGGTATCGCCCCGATGGAACACCACTGCCGATGATTGCAGTTCCCACATTTGGTTACAAATCCCACATCTCCATTGACCGACGTTTCGGCTTCATCCGGGAGGACATGGCAACATCGGCCGCAGACGCTGACGGCCGCCAATTGCGGCATGTCGTCAGCACAGACAACACAGGATCAGATGTCTGGGCCGACAGTGCTTATCGTTCCCAGAGCAATGAGAAGTGGCTCGCCAAACGCATGCTGACCAGCCGTATTCACCGGCGCAAGCCTGCCGGCAAACCAATGCCGGCGGCGACAAGACGGGCCAATGCAAAGAAGTCATCCATCCGCGCCCGGGTCGAACATGTTTTCGCCCACCAGAAGAACCGTTATGGCCTGTTCATCCGCACCATTGGTCTGGCACGCGCCGAAGCCAAACTGACATTGGCCAACCTCGCTTACAATTTTGACCGATTGATCTTCCATGAACGACGAAAAGCAATGGAGTGAATCCCTCCAAACACGGTCGAAAGCGGTGAAATGAGTGATGAGCAGCGCGAGGCGTTGCCGGAAACGGCCCAAGCGCAATCAGATATGTGATAATGGCCTCAATTTAACGGGTTATTGCGGGTGTCCAGCTTCAAGAGCGGCTGCAGCCATTGGAGCTGTGGGCCGCCTGGCAAAGAAGCCGGTACCGGGTGCCATCGGACAGGCAGTGCAGCGCACAGCAGCACAAATTGCTGCCGAACGACTCAAGGCTGAACTCCGTCAGGCCAAATCCAATTTGGGGCGGATGCGTCAAAGACTAAAGGATGACGAAAAGGAACTGGGGCAACTCGAGGCGAATCTGAACACCACAAAGCGAGACCTGGACAAATTCAATTGTTGAAATTGAGGCTTCCCACCTATGCGGGCGGCAGAAACCGTCAGACGGATATCCTTGAAAAGTCGGCCACAGTTCCCGTTGCATCGCGGATACGACGCATCAGGGCGAGGCGGTTGGCGCGGATTTTGGGATCGTCGGCATTGACCATGACGCTTTCAAAAAACGCATCCACCGGTGCACGCAATTGTGCAAGCGCTAGCATGGCAGCCGAAAAATCTTCGTTTTCAATTGCTTTCGATGCCTGATCTTCTGCCAGATTTACGGCTGAATAAAGTGCTTTTTCCGCGGGTTCTTGCAGCAATGTGTCGTCGACGCTATCGGCAATCTCTGTCTGCTTCTTTTCTTCCGCAGCCAAAATATTGGCGGCGCGTTTGGTGCCCGCCAGCAGGTTTTTCCCGTCTTCCGTTTCAAGGAAAGTGCCCAGCGCCTCAATCCGTCGGGTGACCATCAACAGATCATCGGATGAAGGTGTAATGACGGCTTCAATCAGATCATGCCGGGCCCCTGAATCGCGCAGATAGACCTTCAATCGGTCATGAAAGAATGCAAGTAGGTTGGAACCTTGATCGACGGAGAATGTACCACCCGAATGGGCTTCTGTAGCAGTCTGGAACAAAGACGTCAGTGCAACCCGAAATTCATTCTCCAAAATCAGCCGGATAACACCAAGTGCCGCGCGTCTGAGTGCATATGGGTCTTTACTGCCAGTGGGCTTTTCATCAATGGCCCAAAAGCCGGTGAGTGTATCCAATTTGTCTGCCAGGGCGACGGCGATTGATACCGGCTCAGATGGAACATCATCCGATGGCCCTTGCGGCTTCCAGTGATCTTCGCAGGTAGCGGCCACGGCAGCATCTTCGCCCGCCCTTGTTGCATAGTTACGCCCCATCTGGCCCTGCAATTCCGGGAATTCATAGACCATGGCAGAATTCAGGTCGGCCTTGCAGATTTCTGCAGCACGACCGGCTTGGTTCGGATCAGCGCCAACAACTGGTGCAATTTCGCGGGCAAGGTCCATGATGCGCTTGACCCGTTCACCCTGGGTACCGAGCCGAGCGTGAAATGTGACAGCATCCAGCTTGGCAATCCAAGGAGCAAAACCATTGGTCTTGATCTGGTGCAGATCGGTTTCCCAGAAAAACTTCGCATCCCCCAGCCGGGCATTGACCACTTTGGCATTGCCCAGAGCAATTTCCTTGCCACCGTCCGTGGCTTCAATATTCGATACAAGCAGGAACGAATTGGAAAGGCCGTCACCCTTGCGCAAGACGAAGCACTTTTGATTTTCCTTGATCGTCAGGCGGATGACTTCTGCCGGGATGTCCAGAAACGCGGCGTCAAATTCTCCAACCAGTGACACTGGCCACTCGATCAGATTGGAAACCTCTTCCAGAAGGCTTTCGTCTTGCACCAGTTCCAGCCCTTTGGCGAAGGCGAGATTTTGCGCGTCAGCCCGGATCATTTCCTTTCGCCGCTCCGCATCCAGCACAACATGGGCGGATTGCAGGGCGCTGACATAATCATCAAAACGGCGCACCTTGATAGGGTCGGGAGCATGGAATCTGTGCCCAAATGTCGTATCAGAGCTTTGCATGCCCGCGATTTCGAAACGCACTATTTCAGGTTCTTCAGTATCAGAAGCAAAAAGGCAGAGGATGGATTGCAGCGGGCGCACCCATTTAACACTGCCGGCGTCGGCCGATTTTTCACCCCAGCGCATGGATTTGGGCCAGGGAAAGTTCTGAATAATGCCGGGCATGACGTCAGCGATAATCTCCTGAGCATCCCGGCCGGGCTTGTTGATGACTGCAACGTAGAAATCCCCTTTTTTGGGATCGCTGCGAATCTCTGCCTCATCGACAGAAGACAATCCGGCACCGCGCAAAAACCCGGCGACGGCCTTTTCCGGCGCATCTGTTCGCGGGCCCTTACGTTCTTCACGCAGATCGGCAGAGCGTGGCGTCAATCCGCGCAAATCAAGCGTCAGTCTGCGCGGGGTCCAATATTCCCGAGCTCCCTCATAGGTCAGCCCGGCATCCACCAGCGTATCGGTTACGAGCTTCTTGAGATCGTCAGCCGCCTTGCGTTGCATGCGGGCTGGAATTTCCTCGGAAAACAGTTCTAAAAGCAGATCGGGCATCAGACTTGCAAAGCGGGAGAAAGTAACCTGCCGCTCTTAACAAGGCACATGCGTCCTGTCACCCGCTCTTGCACATTCTTGCAGCAAATTGAGCCTAATTATGGCTGCCATCACATAATGGCTGGTTACCTGTGTCCTTGCAGGCGCAAAAAAATTTGCGCCCATCCTGTTCGGCTGTCCACTTAACAGGCGAAATACCGGTATCCTTGTGAGAACCGTCGCAAAAAGGCTGATTGCCTGACCGGCCACAGGCACACCAAAAATAGGACTTCCCAGCTTCCACTTCCACGGGAATTGGCACATCACCGGCGCGGACGGGATCAGACATAACGGTTCTCCTTTGGTTTGTTCCGCACAAACCCTAGGCAGATGGTTCACCGGAAACAATCAAAATCCTGTGTGGCGTTCAGTCGCTCTCGTTTGGAGTCATCCAACCGATTTGCGCCCCGCCCGGCTCCTGGATCATGGCAATGCGACCGATTTCCGGCACATCGAATACCGGGCGCATAAGTTTTGCTCCGTTGGCCAATGCTTTTTCAACACGCGCATTCACGTCGTCGACTGAAATATACGCCAGCCAATGGTCGCTTACGCCATCAAAATCACTCCCGTCCATTGGAAATATACCACAAACTGGCATCGGTTCGCCCGGGACCAGCCAATAGGTTGCGCCATTTTCCATCGGCATGGGCTGGAA
>JBPCWM010000067.1:0-3388 GCA_051009515.1 Rhizobiaceae bacterium
GGGCACATATAACCATGATGAGTGCTACGGGGGCCGTGTTGTCTGCATTCATGAACAATGTTGCAGCCCTCGCCTTATTGATGCCGGTTGATCTGCAGGCTGCCAAGAAATCAGAACGCTCTCCGCGCGGCACGCTTATGCCTCTTTCTTTCGCGACCATTCTTGGCGGGCTTGTCACACTGATCGGGACACCACCCAATATCATTATTGCGTCTTTTCGGGAGCGAAGTCAGGGCGAAGCCTTTTCCATGTTTGACTTTGCGCCAGTCGGTTTGGCCTGCGCTGTCGTGGGTATTACCTTTGTTGCGCTGATCGGCTGGCGGCTCATTCCCAATGCAGATCAAAAGGTCGATGCTGGAACCAATCTAATGGAGCTGGAAGGTTATCTCGCCGAACTTCTTGTGCCGGAAGGCAGTGATCTTGCCGAACAGCAGTTGCGCAGTCTGCAGCCCCTTGCAGATGAAAACGATATTGTCTTGCTTGGTCTGGTCCGTGGTGGTCGTCGTTTGCCCGGCTTTTCCAAAAGTGTGGAATTGCGCGAAGGTGACATTGTGCTTGTGGAAGCCTCCGCAGCAGCGATCGATACATTTCGCGGTGCCGCCAAGCTCGAGTTTGTTGGAGAGTCCCCAAGTTCTGAAACGGCGCAGGGCTCACTCTCACTGCTTGAAGTTGTGGTGCCCAAAGATTCAAAAATTGAAGGCCGATCCGCAATTTCGCTACGTCTAACAGCACGGCGTGGAGTTTCGCTTCTGGGCATTTCACGGCAAGGAAAGCGCATCAAGGAGCGTGTGCGCCATGCCGAAATCGCAGCCGGTGACATATTGCTGCTGATTGGCCCGTCCGAACTTCTGCAGGATACATCCAATTGGCTTGGAACGCTTCCGCTGGCCGAACGCGGCCTGAACGTGACGCAGCACAAAAAGGCCTGGCTGGCAGCAGGAGTATTTGCCGCCGCAATTGCGGTTGCAAGTTTTGGATTGATCTATCTGGCAACGGCTCTTGCCATTGTCGTCGTTGCCTATGTGCTGCTGGATATTGTGCCACTGCGCAGCGTCTATGATCATATTGAATGGCCCGTCATCGTATTGCTGGGGTCGATGATTCCGCTGGGTGTGGCGCTGGAACAGTCGGGCGGAACTGAACTGATTGCTAACAAGATCATTGAGCTTACCGCTGGCTGGGGGCCGGTCGTAGTACTTACTGTATTGATGGTGGTAGTTATGACCTTGTCCGATGTGCTCAACAATACTGCAACAGCCGTGATCGGTGCGCCGATTGCCGTCAACATCGCGCAAGGTTTGAACGTCAATCCCGACCCGTTTCTCATGGCTGTGGCAGTCGCCGCGTCCTGCGCTTTCCTCACCCCCATCGGGCACAAGAACAACACTCTTGTCATGGGCCCTGGCGGATATGCATTCGGCGACTACTGGCGCATGGGGCTTCCACTGGAAATCATTGTAATTGCAGTGGCCGTGCCCATGATCCTGTTCGTGTGGCCCCTTTGACCTTGAGTGGAATTGCACTTTTGCCAACTGGATTTGTGCATTAATATCCCTGTCCAAGTGAACCAATGGTGCAATCGACATGGCCAGGAAACCGAATTTTCTCTACATCATGACCGACCAGCATCGCTTTGACTGGCTTGGCTGTTCCGGCCATCCCGTTGTCAAAACGCCCAATATCGATGCTCTGGCAGCACAGGGAACACTGTTTGAGCAGTTTCATATAGCAACACCTGTATGCATGCCCAACAGGGCAAGCTTCATGACCGGGCGGTATCCATCAGTGCACGGATTGCGGTATAATGGCTGCCTGTTGCCGCAGCGGGCCAATACATTTGTGGAAGTGCTCAAAGCCAGCGGATATCGAACCGCAAGTATAGGGAAAAGCCACCTTCAGCCGTTTTCAGACTATCCAGCCGATGACTGGAGCAAGACGGAAACGGGGCCGATCGCGGAAGCCTGGAAACCGGATGCTATGCCCTATGACCGGGAAGAGCCTGACCGGTATCGCAGTGACGGATATTATGATTTCCCAACGCCCTATTACGGTTTTGACCACGTTGACGTGGTGACCGGCCATGGCGACCGGGCAGGGGGGCATTACCAACAATGGTTTCGGCAAAAACACACAAACTGGCAGGAGCTGACCGATCCTGCCAATGAGTTGCCGCATAATTATACCTGCCCGCAAGCCTATCGAACACCGATTCCTGAAGACAGTTATCCAACGGCCTTTATACGCGACAAGGCGAAGGAATATTTGAGAGTAGAGGCTAACAGCGATGATCCGTTCTTTGCCTTTGTCTCGTTTGGGGATCCCCACCATCCATTCAATCCGCCGGGTAAATATTGGGACATGTACAACCCGGATGACTTTGATCTGAACGTGCGCTTTGAGGATCACAAAAACCCACCGCCACCGCTGATGGATGCCAAACGGGCCTATGGCGAGGGCGAGGGGCAAAAGACGCTCCAGACGGCTTTCATGGCCAGCGATCAAAACGTCCGTGAGGCGATGGCTTTGACCGCCGGCATGATCACCATGATTGACGATGCGGTGGGAGAGATTGTCGCTGAACTCAAGGCAAGTGGCCAATATGACAATACGGTGATCATCTTCAATTCTGATCATGGCGACTATATGGGCGATTTCAACATGATGTTGAAAGGGGCCTGGGCCCATCACTCCATCAATCGTGTGCCAATGATCTGGTCTGATCCTCAAGACAGAAGTCCGTCTGTGACTTCTGTTCTAGCCTCGACAATTGATATATCGACCAGCATATTGGACCGGGCGGACATTGCACCCTATTTTGGAATTCAGGGTCGCAGTTTTCTCAATGCTATGAAAACAGATGACCGATTGCGCCACTCCCTGCTGATTGAATATAATGACGGCATGCCGCGCATGGGCTTTTCAACACCTGCGCGCGTGCGAACCGTCGTTTCACCGCAATGGCAGTTGACTGTCTACAAGGGTCTCGATTGGGGGGAGCTCTATGATCGGATCGATGACCCGCATCAGACCAACAATCTGTGGGATTCAGATGATCACATGCACATACGTGCCGAGCTGTTCGAGGATATGACCCAGCATCTTATCGCTCAGATGGATGAAAGTCCGCGTTCCAACCGTCGGGCTTGATTTACAATACGCAGCGGTGACCTTCAGGTTTCGGCGAAGTCGAGGGATTCTGGCAGGAAAACTTCATCAATTGAAAGCATCCGTTTGGCCAATCCCTGATTGTGGGAGTAACGAAACAGGGCATCGATGGTTTTGCGATTATTTTGCATACCATAAGGATAAAAATTACGCCCCATCAGGGTGCGTGTATTGTCCACTTCCTGACTATACCAAGGCAGCATGTCTGTGGCCCAGTTGAGCC
>JBPCWM010000068.1:0-7886 GCA_051009515.1 Rhizobiaceae bacterium
GACGTGATGCGCGATCCTGATACGTTGCCACAGGATATTCGTTCCTACCTTGAAGCAGAAAACACCTATTGTGCAGCTCTCATGGAAGACACGTCCGATTTGCAGGAAGCGTTGTTTGAAGAACTCAAAGGACGGATCAAGCAGGACGATTCTTCAGTACCTGCGCCAGACGGCCCTTATGCCTATTCCAGCCGCTACGAAGAGGGAAAGGAATATCCGCTCTTCGTCAGGACTGCCCGCACCGCAACCGCTGAAGCCGTATTATTCGATGGGCCGCAGGAAGCCAGTGAGCACGAGTATTTTTCGCTTGGCATGATGAAACATTCGCCAGATCATTCCAGACTTGCCTGGAGCGTCGATACCAACGGTTCTGAATATCATCACCTGCGCATCCGTGATCTTGAGACTGGTCAGGACGGAGAAGAGTTGACCCGTGATGTTGGCAGTTTTCAGTGGTGTGCAGACAGCCGCAGCTTTGTCTATGTCAAGGTGGATGAAAACCACCGACCCAATGCAGTTTACTACAAGCAACCGGGACAGGATGCTAAGCTGATTTACGAAGAAGCGGACCCCAGATTTTATGTCGGAATAGGCAAATCCCAGGATGGGAAATGGTTGATCCTGCACACCGGTCAAAATGATGAAGACGAAGTTCGTCTGTTCCCCGCCGACGCGCCATCGCGTGACATGATCCTGGTCTCACCAAGACGGGCTGGCCATGAGTACAGCGTCGATATGCATGGTGACACGCTTTACATTACGACCAACTCTGCAAGTGCCGAAAACTTCAGTATTGCCACTACGACCGTCGACAATCCGGGCGAAGAGCACTGGCAGGAGCTTGTGCCACACCGAGCAGATGTCTTGTTGGATTCTACAATTGTATTGAAGGGCCACATGATCCGTCTGGAACGGCAAAACGCGCTGCCCCGCATTGTAGTGCGCGATTTGTCCGACGGAGAAGAGCACATTGTAGCCTTCGATGAAGAAGCCTATTCGCTTGGCATCAGCTCTGGATATGAATTTGACACAACCACTTTGCGGTTCACCTATTCTTCCCCGTCAACCCCCACACAGGTCTGGGACTATGATCTGGCAACGCGTGAGAGGGTGCTGCGCAAGCAACAGGAAATCCCATCTGGTCATTCGGCCTGTGACTATGTGGTGCGGCGGCTACATGCACCAACCGAAGATGGTGAAAAAGTTCCCCTTACCGTCCTGCACCACAAGGAAACGCCAATGGACGGAACAGCTCCCTGTCTTTTGTATGGATATGGTTCCTATGGCGCAGGCATGCCAGCAGCATTTTCTCCCAACAGGCTAAGCCTCGTCGATCGGGGGTTTGTTTATTGTACAGCCCACGTTCGCGGTGGTGATGAAAAAGGTCGCGCCTGGTATGAGCAAACAAAGAAGGCGGGCAAGACAAAGACGTTTAAAGACTTTATCGCTGGTGGTGATCACCTGGCCAAAGAAGGCTTCACTGCGCCTGGCCGGATAGTCGGTATGGGTGGCTCAGCAGGTGGCATGTTGATGGGAGCCGTGGCCAATATGGCTCCTTGGATGTTCGCTGGCATCATTGCGCAGGTCCCTTTTGTAGACGTGTTGAACACCATGCTTGATGCATCCTTGCCGCTTACACCGGGGGAATGGAGCCAGTGGGGCAATCCGATAGAAAGCCCGGAAGAATTTGACATCATTGCCAACTACTCCCCCTACGACAATGTTGTCGACCAGACCTACCCCCCCATTTTTGCCCTGTCGGGTCTTACCGACCCACGAGTGCAATATTGGGAACCGACCAAATGGGTTGCCAGGTTGAGGGTTGCCACGAAGGGAAAAACGCCGATCCTGCTCAAAACCAATATGGGGTCTGGCCATTTCGGCAAAACAGGACGTTTTGCCTATCTTGAAGAAGTAGCTCTTGTCTATGCATTCGCCCTAAAGGCTACGGGACAGAGCTGAGCAATCGCCAAAAAGCATCCATGATCATCGCTAAACCGGCCCCAGCACGCAAACCTGCTAGCTATCAGAGCAACCGGTTACGTGTTTCTTCGACAAGTGAGTGCAGATAGTCGGAATAGAGTGAACCGCCTGTACCATAGCCGCCCTGCATATTGGGATGGCTGCTGCCCTTCATGTAAACACCAACGCTCACCATGTGGGCTTTTCGCATCTCCAGTATGGATTGCACGACATTGTTGTAACACGCGACGTTGATGCCCCCCTCTTTCGCCAGATCACGCATGTTTGTCCGGGACTCAGTCCATTTCAAAATGTTACGGTGTTCGATCGGGCGAAATCTGTCAAAATCAAAATAGGTGTCAATATGACTTGATGCCGGGTGGTGTGTCAGATGGTGTCCTATCTGTTCACGCACAAAGACCGAAGCGAATCGGTCGAAAAATGGCAGGAGGGCGCTTCCTGCTCCAGTCTCACCCCGCAATTCAGACGGGCGCAGGTCACAGCCTTCATATTGCATGTCCGGCACATTGCCGTGCCACCCCATCAGGTAAAGTCTTATCTTATCACGAAAAACATCGGGGGAAACAATAGAGCGAACCTTGAGGAACTCTTTGCGCATCTGATCGAGCACATCGGATATAAGCCCCAGACGCATATTGGCTTCCGCTCCTTCGAGCTGGTTTTCCATGATTTCTATTGCCGCTTCCACCGCTGCAACGCCAATGGCATCGTAGGCTGTGTGCACGACGACAAATTGATCTTCGTCAGGAGTGCCGGAAAATGTATAGTCCGACCGCATATTGGACAATTCCAGCGGCCCGTCACGGTTAATCAAACGGCTGTTGCGAAGGGTATGATCGGCGTAGAGATAGATTAGTTTTTCTTGCAGCGCCCTTGATACATTGACCAGTGGTATCGCTAGTGCTTTTGGCAGTATTCGCCTTGGACCGTTGACGCCATCTGAAGCTGATTCCCAGACATAAGCCTGCGCCAACAAGCTCAAAGCCATCTTGGCCAGGTGCAATTCTTCACTTGATGGAAGGCTGGTCACTACCGGCAGTTCATCAACTAACTTGCCCAGAGCCTGCCTGGACAAATAGTCGGACACGTTGCTGGCGAGAGCGTGAAAAAACGCAAAATCCCCGCTTAGTGACTCTGCACTGTTGAGACTCTCGAGGAAACCAAAACGCCTGGCTGATTCAATTGTTTCTGATTGCATTTCGCCGCTTTCATTGAACCCGGAGCCAATAGGTCCGAGCCGAAATTTACAAATATTCGTTTCCAAAGCAGAGCGGCGATGCCTGCGCAAAAACGTCAACACGGCCTTGCGGCGGTCAGCCAAGTTGCAGGCGAAGACTAATTGATTTGCGCAGCAATTACAATTCTTTGCAAAAACTGCACGAATATAAGCTCTCTTTTAAAAATAAAAGCCCCTTCTCGCTCAATTTGCGAAAAGAGGCTTCCTGCTTAATTATGCGTATTTCTACTTTGTTGCGGCTTCATGCAATTGCGCAACATAATCCCAGTTGATCAAATTATCGACAAAGGCCTCCAGATAGGCAGGCCGCGCATTGCGGTAATCAATATAGTAGGAATGTTCCCAAACATCACAGCCAAGAATAGGGCTTGCACCGTGAACCAGCGGATTTTCACCATTTGGCGTTTTAGAGATTTCCAGTTTGCCGTCTTTCACGGAGAGCCAGCACCAGCCGGACCCAAACTGGGTCATGCCAGCGGCAACGAAATCTGACTTGAATTTGTCATAGCCACCCAGATCAGAATCAATAGCTGCCTGCAAGGCGCCTGGCAAAGAAGTACCGCCGCCGTTGGGTGCCATCCAGTTCCAGAAATGCACGTGGTTGTAGTGTTGGGCTGCATTGTTGAACAGGCCTGCATTCGTGCCATGGCTGGCTACAACAATTTCTTCCAGTGATTTGTCGGACATGCCGGCCTCTTCAGCCAGCTTATTGCCATTGTCGACATAGGCTTTGTGGTGTTTGTCGTGGTGAAACTCCAGCGTTTCAGCAGACATATAGTCACCCAGTGCATCATAAGCATAGGGAAGGTCGGGTAGCGTAAAGGCCATATCAGGTCTCCTCAAGTAATTGGTAATCAGACAGCAACAGCGTGAGCATATTGCCAATATAGGTCACGCGCTTTGGCCGCAACGGGTCCCGGCTGCAGATCGCGATCTTTAAATTTTGTAATCGGCATCACTTTGGACATGTTTCCGGTTGCAAAAATTTCATCAGCCTCTTCAAAATCCGAGACTTTCAGTGTTGTCTGTTGCACGTCAAATCCCGCCTCGTCCAGAAGCGAAATGACGCGGTGACGTGTTATGCCAGACAAAAACGTTCCGTTAGCTGCAGGCGTATACACCACTCCGTCTTTCACCATGAAAATATTTGCCGTAGCGAGTTCTGCCACATTGCCCAAAAAATCCAGCAATATGGCATTGTCATAGCCTCTTTCTGCCGCTTCCACCAAGGCCCGGGCATTGTTGGGATAAAGACAACCCGCCTTCGCATCCAGCGGCATGCATTCCTGGGTTGGGCGCCGGAATGGCGAAACAGTCACAGAAAAGCCCGTCGGAGCCGCCATGGGTGTAACATAAATGCTGATGATGAATTTGGTCGATTCCGGCAGTGCTGCAACAGCCAGTGGCCCACCTTGCGTAGCGTAATACATCGGGCGAATATAAAGGGCTGCATCTGGAGCAAATTTGGCAACACCTTCCTTACACAAAGCCGTTATGTCTTCGGCAGACTTCGTCGGTATCAAGCCCATGGCGCGCGCCGATTTGTTCAACCGCTCGCAATGCAAATCCAGATCAGGCGTCACCCGTGCAAAAGCACGAGCGCCATCGAATACGCTTGACCCCAGCCAGAAGGCATGTTCACGCGCGCCAACCAAAGGCACATTGCCCTCGTGCCAGGCGTCATCCTTATAGGTCCAGGTTTCGCTAAATTCAGTCATTCATCCACCACTATTGGCCAATTGTAAAACCGCACTTTCGCCTGAAATATGCCTTGACGCAATGACCAAGCTGGGTTGCAGTGGGTTTATTAGTCAGGAGCCAAAACATGCAAAGTGCTTACGTCTTCGATGCCTATGGAACTTTGTTTGATGTTCATGCCGCAGTCCGCAAATATGCCGATGCGGTGGGACCGGATCATGCCAAGTTATCGGACACCTGGCGGACCAAACAGCTTGAATTCACATGGACCCGCACCATGATGGATCGCTATGTGGACTTTTGGGACCTCACCAAGCAGGCGCTTGATTATGCGTTTGAGAAATGCCCAGATGCTGACAAGAGTTCCAAAAATCTCCTGCTGGATGCCTATTGGGAACTGGACTGTTTTCCAGAAGTCCCCGAAGTTTTGCGAGCTTTGAAAGAGGTGGGGGTGCGCACCGGTATCTTGTCGAACGGATCAACGGGTATGCTGGAAGCTGCTGTCAAATCAGCCGGAATTGCGGACCTCATGGATCATGTCATTTCAGTAGATCGCATCAACAAGTTCAAAGCCATGCCCGAAGTTTATCAGATGGTTGTCGACGACTTTCGCCTTTATCCTGACGCGGTTTCCTTTCAGTCCTCCAATCGTTGGGACGTGGCCGCAGCGGTGGGATTTGGTTTCCGCGCCGTCTGGTGTAATCGCGGAAATCAACCCGATGAATACAAGGACCTTTCTCCCGAACTGGTCCTTGCCGACTTGAACGGCTTGATTGGTCCAAACGGGCAACCAGTTTAACAGACCCATGCTCCGTCAATTCCGAGTGTAGCTCCGGTTTAACACTTTCAAATACAACTTTTAAGTGTATAATTGTGAAGCGACAATCGAATTTTGAGGGAAAACCATGAATCATTACAAACATCTGATGCTCGCCATTTTACTGTTCGGGTTCTCGCTACCGGCTTTGGCCGATGGCCATGCGTCAAAAGCTGAAATGCAGATACTCGCTACCACAAGTAGCTGGGTGAACCAATCCGGCTCCGTTGCCAGCATTTCCTTTACACCCAGTTCACAGCCCGGAACTCATTCGGTTTCGGGAATATACGTTAACAATGCGCCGGGTTATCGATGCCAGGGAACACCATACCCGATATCAGGAATTTACTACGCTAACACCCAAACTGTCTCGTTTTCTGTCGCCTGGTTCAACAGCAGCGAGGACTGCCAGTCTGTCACAGGATGGACCGGTTACTTCAATGTCGCCACATCCCCGGTCGTCATGACAACAAACTGGAACATCTCTTACCTGACAGGCAATGGACATGCGATCTCGCAGGGCAGTGATGTATTCACGATGCAGTCAACCGTGAAGTCCAGTCAATTGCAGTCTCAATAGGCAAGACATAATCAAGCCCGACAAGTTGTCGGGCTTGTGGCCCCATCCCGCTTAAAACCCCCGTTTCAGACCGCCCAGTATTCCACGAACCAGTGCCCGGCCAAGCGAAGTTGCGATGGAGCGCGTGGCGGATTTTATGGCCGCCTCGGTCACGGATTGTCTTGAAGAGCGTCTTGGTCGACCACGAGCCCGGCTGTTCTTCAACCGCTTTTTCTCTTCATCTTCGCGTTTTCGCTGCTCTTCCTCAGCCTTTGCCTTTTCTTCTGCCCGCTTGGCCAGAATTTCAAATGCCGATTCCCGATCTAAAGCCTTATCATACTGACCGGCTACCGGGCTCATATTGATGACCTCCTGCCGTTCCTTCTTGGTCAAGGGTCCCAGACGGGATTGCGGTGGACGGATCAACGTGCGCTGAACCATGGAGGGTACACCCTTGCGCGCCAATGTCGACACAAGTGCTTCACCAACGCCGAGATTGGTAATCGCATCCATTGCATCAAAGTCTGGATTGGGGCGAAAGGTTTCCGCCGCGGTTTTCACCGCCTTTTGTTCGCGTGGCGTATAGGCGCGCAAGGCGTGCTGTACCCGGTTGCCGAGTTGCGCCAACACACCGTCCGGCACGTCCAGCGGATTCTGGGTAACAAAATAAACACCCACTCCTTTCGAGCGGATCAGCTTCACAACCTGCTCCACGCGTTTGACCAAAACCTTGGGCGCATCATCAAATAGCAGATGAGCCTCGTCAAAGAAGAAAACGAGACGCGGCTTTTCCGGATCACCGACCTCCGGCAGTTCTTCAAACAGTTCAGACAGCAGCCAGAGCAGAAAAGTTGCATAGAGCCTTGGCGACATCATCAACTTGTCAGCGGCCAGAATATTGACTGAGCCGCGTCCATCCCGCGTGGTGCGCATGATGTCAGCAATTTCAAGCGCCGGTTCACCGAAAAAATGATCGCCCCCCTGCTGCTCCAACACCAGCAATGATCGCTGAATGGCTGCAACGGATTGTTTGGAGACATTGCCCAGACGGCGTGAAATTTCATCGGCTCGCTCAGCAAGGTTTGCCAACATGGACTGCAGGTCTTTCAGATCCAGCAGGAGCAAGCCCTCGTCGTCGGCAATGCGAAAGGCAATATTCAGCACCCCTTCCTGAGCATCGCTCAGATCCATCAACCGTGACAGGAGCAGCGGCCCCATATCGGATATCGTGGTGCGGATCGGATGTCCCTGCTCACCAAAGAGATCCCAGAAAATCGCTGGAAAATCCTGATACTCATAGTCTTCAAGACCAATATCTTTAGCCCTTTTCTCCAAGAAATCCTTGGGCTTTCCCGCTTTTGCAAGGCCAGACAGATCTCCCTTCACGTCGGCGCAGAAAACTGGCACCCCGGCGTTGGAGAACCCTTCAGCAAGTATCTGCAGCGACACTGTTTTGCCAGTGCCGGTTGCTCCGGTGATCAACCCGTGGCGGTTGGCCAGTTTCAAATTGAGATATTCAGGTTTTTGAAGTTCATCATCCGGTGTCCGGCTGGTCCCCAGATAGATTTTTCCGTCCTCAAGCATGGTCATGG